>JAPUIP010000004.1 GCA_027296925.1 Candidatus Poribacteria bacterium
GGCTGCAAGATACGACTATGCTGTGCGTTTCAAGCGCTGGATGGATCACTACCTGAAAGGACCCGGCGGCGCGCCGCCTCCTTATGAAATCGAGCATGCCGCGAGGCTTGAAGAGAGTAAGGAATAGAACAGGAATAACGAGCGCCGCGGCGAGACCCGGAGTGACAGTCCGCTGTTGGCCGAAAGCAGCCCCTAAGTTTCTCAAGTTTTAAATGATCTACGCGTCCGCTTTCGGGAAAAGCAGACATTCAACATGAAACGAAATCGATTGGTGCCGCGTCAAAGTGGGCACCAAATGGGCACCTGGGACGATTTTGGAGCGATACAGGCAGATCTGAATCTACCTAACTCGCTGATTTGAAATGGTGGCTAGGGGCGGAATCGAACCACCGACACGCGGATTTTCAGTGAACAGATTTCACAATTCGGCGTAACCTAAGGTAACGCGACAGAACGTTTTGCGCCCGATTATTAACACCGCAGGTTACCTCGAGTGTTGGTAGGTGATCCTGGTGCGGGCACCAAACTGGGCACATAGATAGCGGAGAAATCCTCACAACCTGCGCTGGTGGTAAAGTAGCGCCGGTAGTCCGCTTGCACGGGATGGCAACGACCGATAATAAGAATTTGAAAAGAATGGTGGCAGGGGAATGAAAACAAACTTGATGGCTATCTTCATAGCATTGACTGGATGCGCTGCCATGTCCAGTGCTTCCGGGCAGCAGGCTGACTTCGTCGCCAGAAACGGCAATTTTTGGACGGTCGATGAGGCGAATCCTCGGGCGGAAGCCGTTGCCGCATTGAATGGACGACTCATTTTTGTTGGCTCAAACGCGGATGTCGATAAGCATGTCGGAAGAGACACCAAAGTCATCGACCTTGATGGTGCGTTCGTGACGCCGGGCTTCTATGATAATCATGTGCACTTCGAGTCGACCGGTCGGCTGCTTTACGGGCTCAACTTGTTGGACGTTTCAGACGAGGCAGCGTTCGCGGATCGAATTCGCGAGGTTGATTCCCGTTATGCCGCCGGTACGTGGATCACGGGCGGCGATTGGTCGGCTTATGAGGAGTGGGCCGAGGGTAACGTGTCCGAAGCCGGTCAGGAAGTAAATCCCAACGATCAGTACGGTAATTTCTTCCTACCCAACAAGGGCATGATCAACTCGCTTACGCGAGATCGTCCTGTACTGGTGCGCCGCTTTGATCGCAAGGTTTACCTGGCGAACGGCGTGGCACTGGACCTGGTTGGAATTCGTAAAGGGCAGCCGGACCCGGAGGGGATCGCCGTTGAGCGCGACAAGGACGGTGAGCCGACTGGCGCATTGTTCAACCCGGTATCTGGCGCCGTAGAATCGACGGTACTAATCCGGGACAACGTCATCGCGTTGTTTGGGGATCTCATTCCTGCGCCGTCGCGCGAACAGCGCATTGCAGAAACGAAGCAAGTGTGGAATAAGATGGCCAGTGTGGGCGTGACGAGCTACTGCGACATCACATCGAACCCGGTCTATGTCGATATCTACCGGGAGTTGCGCGACCAGGGTGAGATGACTGCGCGCGCACGTTATCGTCCCCCACTGGATCGTTGGGAATCCATGAAGGACCTGGGGATAAAGATCGGTTTCGGTGACGACTGGATCCGCTTCGGTGCAACCAAGGCATGGATCGACGGTATCATGGGCAACAGCTCTGCGCGCTTTTATGAGCCGTACACACATAATCCGTCCAGTCGCGGCATCTGGCGCGACATCATGTTTCCGTTTGAGCGGAGCCCCGACAACCCGGAAGAAATGCAGAGCAGGCTCGAACGCCTCGCCTTGGACGCGGATGCCAACGGTATTCAGTTGACGGTACATGCCATCGGCGACGAAGCGAATGGTTACCTGATGGATATGCTGGCACGCATCATCGTAAAGAATGGCGCGAAAGATCGCCGCTTTCGACTTGTTCATGCGCAGGTTATGACGGACCGTGACATCGAACGCGCAGGCGAGATGAACATCGTCGCAGAAGTCCAGCCGTTTCATACATCGGACGACATGCGCTGGATGGAAGAACGCATTGGCCGCGACCGGTCGCGGGGTGCATATGCGTTCAGGCGTCTCTGGGACTCCGGGGCGGTTGTGAGTTTCGGTTCGGATTCGCCGGGGACAAATGCGTCCCGTTACTACCTGAATCCGATGCTCGGGCTATACGCGGCAGTAACTCGCAAAACCTTGTCCGGCCAGCCAGAAGGCGGCTGGTTTCCGCAGGAGAAATTGACCGTGGAAGAGGCGATTAAGGCGTATACGCTGAACACAGCGTATGCAAGCTTCGAAGAAGGCATGAAAGGCACGATTACCGTCGGAAAACTCGCAGACTTCGTGGTGTTGTCTGACAACCTGCTCACGATGAATCCCAATGACATTAAGGAAGTTACTGTAGAAACGACGGTGGTCGGGGGAAAGGTGGTTTACTCGGCGCACTGACTGGGCATCAAATCTGACTAGATTAATATTGGTTCGATGTGAGCGCACATTAGAACGATTACGGGCAGATTCTTAACGCGGTAGGTTACCTTGAATAACGGTAGGTGATCCTGGTTTGGGCACCAAAGTGGGCACCTCCAGCCGTGAACGTCTGCTTTTCCCGAAAGCGGCCGTTCAGATCGGCAGAAATTGGGTGAAATTAGGGTCCGCTTTCGGCCACAAGCGGACATCATAGGCTTAACTCATCCGTCCACTTTATCGATTCAAAACGATTGGGTCGAAGCAGACATCGAACAGCTTATCGGTCGGGCGGACTGTCCCGCCCCACCTCGAAAATGTACGTGGGCTCTCGGAATTCAGCGCCGCCGTACCGTGATCACGAGGTGGTCGCCGTCTACCGCTTGTTCGTAGTCCAATCCCAAGTAATTTGCGATTTCGTCGTAAATTAAAGCCACGAGCCGATCGAATTCACCTTCTGTAAGACCGAACAAGTCCTCCTCGTCAAAATACGAAGCCCACGGACGATTCGAGCGTGCCTTCACTATGCCATCCGTTGCCTCCAAAACCTCGAACTCGAGACCTTGCCAGGCAGCGGCATTGCGGTACCAGCCTCGAATCAGCCCAGCAGGCGTCCCGCTACCTTCCTCACCCCAACCAGGAGCAAATTGCTTCCCAATCCACCGCCCATATTCCTCAATGCCATCCCCATGCTCTTCCGCATACGCCGCCGATACCGACACAAACGACATAATATGGAACTCCGCACGCTGCCAGTTCTCGTCATCAGTGAGTTCGGGAAGCTCAATAACAGAATAATTGGCCACCGGGGGAGGCGAGAGAGGGGTTGTCGTCGATGTCGAAGAGTCGTCTCCACCGCCGCACGCGGCGGCGAATATCGACAAAGTCGTAATACAAAGGACGTTGCGCAAATACTTCATTTTCTGCACCTCATTGAATTGGCAACCCGGCGATCTTGGGGTCCTTCGGGGAGTCATCCTTGGCTTCTCGGAGGAGGCGAGGACCCGTGGCTTTCCGTCCCCGTCTTTCGGCGGGTTTGGCTTTGTCACTGTTAATCCTTAAGTATAGTAGAAGAATGGCCGGGCTGCCGATCAGTTAGCTTGATCGGGACATATTCGGGCGA
>JAPUIP010000040.1 GCA_027296925.1 Candidatus Poribacteria bacterium
AACCCATCCCCCCGGACGCAAAGGGCGTGACATTCACTTTTGCTCTGAAGGGCGGTCAAACCCGCTTGCAAACATTCCTGACGGATGATGACGGGCTTTCGATTGGTGCTTACTACATCTATGCCAAGCCGGTCGTCTGAAGTTCAGAAACTCATTTTACGCCACCACACGGACTGAACGAATCCCATTATGCGGCGTCGAGGGCAAATCGGAACTGGTTCAATCGCTGAGCCAACGCAATCACCCGGCGTTTGACCGCTTCGAGGTCGTGCCCGCTCAGCGCATCGCGGATGCAATCGGCAATCTCCGGTGCATCTGCCTCGGTCATACCGCGCCGCGTTACCTCTTGCACCCCAATTCGCAGACCGTGCGTCCCCAACTCTTCAGGTATGTCGCTTGCCCCGGCGACGATATGGCACGCCTCAAGCCGATCCGCTAACGGCTTGCTCTCACCAAATTGATCTATAATCGGCAGCAGCGTGTGGGATTCCGTGAATCCAAGCTCTGTGCCGACGAGGGGAATGCCCCGCGCATGCAAGGCGCCGGCTAATGCCTTCGCGTTGGCGATGATGGCGTCGGCGTGTTCGGCACCGTAAGCTATCCACTCCATAAACGTCGCCGCAAGCGCCGGCAGGCGACCGAGGTGATGGTTGCTCTCCAGCAGCGGGGCAATCGCCGGTCCAATTCGCTCGGCAATAGCCCTATCGTTGGTCAAGATCATCCCGCCCTGCGGGCCGGCAAGGGTTTTATGGGTACTGGTAATGAGCACATCCGCGCCTTCCTGCAGCGGCGACTGAAACCGTCTCCCGGCAATCAACCCCATAACATGGGCGGCATCATAGATCAGGAGTGAATCCGGATTGGCTTGACGCATCGCTTCCTTGAGCTCCCGCACCGGCTGCGGAAAGAGAAAACGCCCGGATCCGATGATGACAAGCTTGGGGCGGTGCCGCCGAATCAGCGGAAGCGTCTGATCGAGATCGATGTTGGACCGAACGCCATCCCAGGGGATCGAGATCGATTGAAGTTCGACCTTCAAGGGGGACGAGGCCAATTTGTGCGCGTAGCGGTGTCCGTTGTCAAGCTCCAGGACGGTATCGCCGGGGCTGCCCAGCGCAAACGTAGTCCCGATCCCCGCAATGTTACCTGAAAGCGGTCGGAGATCGACATGCGTCACGTTGAAGAGTTGCTTCGCCAATTCGTGTGCAAATTCCTCGATCTGTGCAATGAACCGATTCCCCTGGTAACTCCGGTTGTACAGATCGATACCGCCGTAGTTTCCGTAACGCCGGTCCAAATCTTCCGCGATCAGTCCTTCCACGAACGGGCTCGGTGTATTTTCTGATGCGATGAGGTTCAAACAGTTCTCTCGAAACTTTCGGTGCTGCTCAAGCAGCGAGTTCACTTCCTTCACTTTTTGACCAAAATTCATTAAAGACCTCCTCAGGGATTGTCGCTTTTCATTCAACGAGTGAATTGCCAGATGAAAGCATCCGTGTATTTATCCATTTGCAGATGTCTTGCGCCCCAACTATTCTGTTGACACGGATTTCAGGTTTTGCTAGAATGGCAGCAACTGTAATCGGTAAAACGAGGCAGAAATAGGAAAAGGCGAAAGCAATGTATAATATTGGTATAGAATTTCCCGAACGTGGTCAAATGGCGTTTTTCGATCTGGAGGCGCCACTCGCCCCCGGACCGACGGAGATACAAACGCGTACCCACTATTCTGGTATTACGAACGGTACCGAGCGGCACGCCCTGATGGCCGATTTTGGCGGTCGTTACCCCAGCCGTGCTGGGTATCAGCATGTCAGCGTCGTTGAAGCTGTTGGCAGTCGGGTGAAGACATTCGCCGAGGGAGATGTCGTCTTTCTCGGCAACCACGGGGGGCACCGGGGTTGGCACATCGTCGATGTTACAGCCAACAACGAGAGAGAGCGACTCTGTATCAAACTTCCCGATGATGTTGAGCCCGAATTTTGCGCCCTCTTTGGTGTCGCTGGCGTTGGTATGAGGCACTCCAGGCGTATCCGTGTCGCACCGCCAATGAATGTATGGATAGCAGGCATGGGCCTGATCGGCCAATCAGTGGCTCAAGCGTCACGTGCCCTTGGCGCCCGTGTGACCGTGACTGATGTCAACTCGCATCGTCTCGATGTTGCCAACAAATTGGGCGCACACCGGGTAATCAATATCTCCGAGCAATCCGGAATTGAGTTGCTCCAGGCGGACGGCCCTTATGACCGCATCGTTGACGCCTGTGGCGCACCTTCGTTATTTGAGGATATTTATAAACACAAACTCCTGGCGCTCTATGGGGCGATCGGCGCATTGGCAGGCCGGCATGAGACGGTGTTCCATCAGCGCATGCTCCATTCCTTGCGAGCATCAATCGAATCTTCCTCTCACTTTACGCTGGAAGACCTAAGCATTCTCCTACATTTTGTCCGATTGGGCGCCATCCAAATCAAGCCGCTGGTGACCCATCGTGTCTCGATAACCGAAGCGCCGCGTATCTACGAAATCATGCGGGATAGACCGGCAGATCTACTGGGGGTGATATTTAGCTGGAAGCCTTGAAGCACGGGGCGACACAGATCGTCTCCGGCAGTCATCATACCCGCAAGAAGCCCCAATAGGGTGGATGGCAGGAGAACGCGGTAATATTGACCGCTCCCGCCGGATGCGTTGCCATCTGGCTCTCAAACACATGGCACCGGTCGGGACCGAACGCCACCGATGCACCCCGCCGGGCAGTTCTCTGCTATTACTGCCGTTCGTGGATTAAGCCATTCACCGATTTTACCTCAAGCCTGGACCCTCAAATCGCGCAAACCTTCTCACCGGAATTGCGGTATCTTTTAGGCTTTTCGGCCAACGCCCCCGTGCGTGGGTAGGAGACTTGCGTTGGGGGCCGCTACCCCGAATACCTCGACCGTACACGTTCTTCCCTGGCCTTCGCCCGAGCCCAAGCGTGAGGAAAACGGGGATTGGCAAACACGTTGGGGCCCGGGATGTGCGGGAATTTCGCTTCCGGATTTTCTATGAGTTCCAGCCCGAACCCCGGTTTGTCGGAAAGCGTGATGTAGCCGTTCTCCGGACGTTGCGGTTCCTTGAACAACCCATACCGGAAATCGTTGGGATACATGAAGAATTCAACCATGTGTCCGGACGGCACGCCCGCAACAAAGTGCGTGTTGCACATCGTACCGAGGCTGCTGCTCCAATTGTGCGTCACCATCTTGGTCCCGTAGAAATCGGCGACACGGGCGATGTACCAGTTTTCGGTAATACCGAGCCGGTGGCAGTCGGTCTGAACCGCATCGTAGAGCCCCTGCGCCATCCAAGGTCGGGCTTCGCTTAGACTCTTGAACGTCTCGCCGCCCCAGAGCATCACATTCGGCATCAGTTCTTTGATTCTCAGGTAATCCTCAAACTGGGCCGGGCCTGCCTCTCCCATCGGCTGCTCGAAGAACAGAAAGTTCAAGTCGTTGATAATCGGCGCCATCCCCAGACACTCCTCAAGGGTCCAGGAGTCGTACCCTTTTTTCTCAAGTCCAAGATCGAAGTCGGGCCCCACCGCCTCGCGCAACTTTCTGCAGATTTCCCCCAGCACCGTCGGGTTGATGCCGTCCTCCTCCCAATCGGTCCCAGGCCGCCACTTGAACGCATCGAACCCCAACTCCTTGTAGTGCAGCGCCTCTTCGATCAGGGCATCGGCGCCGTAGGGTGTTCCATCCCCCTTGTCGTAGTATGTCCACATCACGCCCCCGCTCGCGTACACGTGAACCTTCGGATTCGGTCTGTTGTCGGTTGCGAGGAGTTGGTACACCGGCAGGCCCTTCGCCTGGCCGATAATGTCCCAGCAGGCGACGTCGAAGCCCGGCGAGAGCCCCATGAGCTCGACGTCGAAGGGGTTCTTGCCGATCAGGTGGGAAGCATCCTCAACGCCATATCCGCCAGGGCCAATCCCGACGATTCCTTGATCGGTGAATATCTGGACGATACGCTCATCGCATTTCGTCAGCACCACGGGCCCACACTCGTGGACGTATGAACCGTCCGACGGCTTGTAGCTCAAATGCGTGACCTTTACATCCGTGATCTTGATATTTTCTCGGCCGACTCCCTCCAACAAGTGGGCGAAGCTTCCCGGCCCCGGTTTTGTGTTCATGATTTCACTCGCTCGAATCCTTCGCTGTCACTTGAATTTTTGGGGGACTTTGCATCATGATTTCTCCTTGATGATTTGGCAGCTCAATCGGTTTCTGATTATAGCACAATCAGGATAAATTTGGAAGGGAACTCGGAAGGATTTTCGGATTGAATGATGGACAAGAATCGGTTAAGATGTGATGCAGATTAAGAGAGGAAAGGATGATTGATGAACAGACAAGCATTCACAAATTCGACGATCGAGCTTTTGCTGGGACACCGCGTGGAATTAAAACGGTTGCACCGAGGGCAGCAGCGATCCGAACAACTTGGCCAGCGCTGGCGCGGCTTATCCACCATGTGCGCCACGCCAGGTCACGATTGTCCATTCCCGCCATATCGGCGCAGTCCGCTTGGCAGCCCCTCCTGGTCACAGGGCGCCTTGACCGGGGCTTCGCACGGCCAGCACTGGCCGCCGGTGTGTTCGTACGCTTCTCCACACAACCAGCAGAACATTTCAGCCGCGGCGATCCCACACTTGAACTGCTCAAAGTGGGGTTCACTGTGAAAACTGGGCCACGAAAGGTCGGACTCGGGGTCGATCAGCCAGTCCCGGCATGGTTCCGCCGTCCGCCAGTAGTTGTACTTGAACAGGTTGCGGAAGCCCTTCGCGGTGCTTTTGCCCTTGCGGTGCCAGATGGAATAAACCGTGAGGAAGATAGAGCCGGCGGGTGCCGCGGTCAATTCGGCCAGCTTCACACCGCGCACATGCCCCATGTAGTTGGCCTTGCTCCGCATAAAGTGCGAACCGGGGATAACCTCGGTCGGTCCCGACTCCTTCGGCGTGTCCTGCGGATAGTAGAATACTTGCAGGTAGTCCAGCCGTGGGGTGTAGATCGACCCGCCATCGCGGTGCCACCCCTGGGGCGGCGCCGGGCACTCGGCTCGGTGATTACACAGCGTCTGAGGCAACTTGAAGTTCTTACCCAGCAACGATCGGACTGCTCCTGCCGCCTGCGGGTTCTTGAAGACGCCATCAACGAACCAGTCTTCGGTCAGCAGTTCAAGCGGTTGGTGCTCCGGGTGCTCTTCGACGAAGGCCATCATCCGCTGATTGACCTCGTTTTCGACCACCCCTTCGAGAGACAGGTATCCCTTGCGGCAGAATTCAAATACCTGCTGGTCGTTCAGCGTCGGTTTGCAATCGTACGTCTGTCCTATCATTGCCCCGCTGCGCGGGATTTCGCCTGGATTCACTTGCGGCAATGCCATCGTATCCATGAATACAGCTCCTCATGTGCGACTGACGGTCGCGGTTTCACGTTAGTTTTTCGAGAATGAATTCGCAGCCGAGGCCAAACGTCTTATCTTCCTGGAGTAGCAGCGCCATCTCCGGGAATTTGATCACGCGCCATCCGTCGTCTATCGCTTCGAGTACGGAATTGTAAGGCCACTCGGTGGGGTCGTCCGGTCCTTCGAGGACCTGACCGTTTTCCACCAGCGCCATGCCGAGTATCTCGGAGTCGACGCCGGTCGTGCGTGCATGCAAATACAGCAATCGCTGCCGCTTCGCCTCGTCATTGCTCCGATTCAACGCCTGCTGGAGGTCGTCCTCCACCAACATTCCGGCGCGTAGCTTGTCCAGCCACTGCTGAATTTGTCCTTTGTCAACCATTGTAATTGCCCTCAATCGACTTACTATTTTCTCTTCAGCTCACCCTCGACCAATGTAGGGCATCTTCGTCGCCATGACGGTGATGAATTGTACATTTGCCTCCAGTGGGAGACTCGCCATGTACACCACGGTGCGCGCAATATCATCGGTGTCCATTCTCGGCTCAACCGCGACCCCCCCACTGGCCTGGGGGCTACCGCTACTCGATCGCTGGGCACCGCCGATTGACGCATTGCCAATGTCGATCTGTCCACACGCGATGTCATACTTACGTCCATCAAGAGACGTTGCCTTGGTCAGCCCCGTCAGCGCATGCTTGGTGGAGGTATAGGGTGCGGAATTGACGCGCGGCACATGTGCCGATACGGATCCGTTATTGATGATACGCCCACCCCTGGGGTCTTGGCTCTTCATAATCTTGAATGCTTCCTGCGTACACAGAAATGAGCCGGTCAGATTGGTATCCACAACCGTTTTCCATTGCTCGTAGGTTAGATCTTCCAGGGGTATGCTCGGCGCGCCGAGCCCCGCATTATTAAACAGCAAGTCGAGCCGCCCAAAAGTCTCCTTTGTTTTGGCGAACAAGGCTCGAATGGATGCGTGATCTGTCACGTCTGTAGGCACAACCAGCGCACGCTCGCCGGCCGCGCCGGCTTCCTTAACGGTTGTCTCTAAAGCTTCCACACGACGTCCAGCCAGAGCAACGGAATACCCCTCATTCAAAAGCGCGATCGATGTTCGCTGGCCAATGTTAGAACCCGCTCCTGTAACTATAGCAACCTTTGTCATTGAACTCATTTATCATACCTCCTAATTATACCGTTCTGACTTTGAAATGAGCCTTTTCCGTCACTCTGAGGTTTTGCCGAAGAATCTTGTCTGATAAGAAGATGCTCCGCCCCACGGGATTCCCTTCGGTCACTGCGCTCAGCATGACAATCGGCTCAACTTCAACTGTAAGTGATATTATACGTTAATTGTTACCCACAAGTTTGTAACGCCCCATACGCATCAGGTTAAGCGACAAATTGTGGGATTTCCACGGATACCGACCGTTTCAGTCCTGAGCCCTTCGAAGCTCAGAGCCTGCCCTGCCTGTCCCGAGCACCACAGGCATACCCTATCAGCCTAGGGCAGGCCTCG
>JAPUIP010000400.1 GCA_027296925.1 Candidatus Poribacteria bacterium
CACTTGAAAATCGCTTCAACGGTGGGATGGTCTTCACTCACGAGCGCACCGCCGCCCTGCTCCAGATAGGAGTTTACCCACAACAGCACACCAAATTTGCCGGAGGTTTTGGTTATCATCACATCGACTAATTCCCCTTGAGCCCGTTTTTTCCGCACCTGCTTAACTTCCTTTTCCCTTTGTAAGCCCGACACACTGGAGATAATCGCTTTGTCGATATGCGAATGCCTGAAGGCGTAATGGTGAGGGCGCGGTTTGTCGAACTCCGTATATTTGCCGATGTTGATTTGGCAAGAGAAAACCGCCGGCGCCTCGCCGCGGGATTGTGAACGCCGTGCCGCGATGCCACGGGCTTCGTTTGATCTTTGGGTGAACCAGATCTTTTTTGTAGCTCCCCCTTGTGCCTTGAACCCATCCGCCATAATCGCCTTGGCTCTGTCAACGGTCGTGCCGTGCCAGACGGTGATCGTGTTCTTAAATTCCTTATTCCAGCCGGTGTTGATAAAGCTGCGGATCCATTTGGGCTCGACACCGTAGCCAATGGCAAACTCCTCCAGCGTTAAATCGGGGTTTTGTGCTACCTGTTTCTGGTACTGTTCTGCCAACCAGGCGAAGTCGTCATCGGTGAAACTGCGCTGATATCCGCCCTTCTGTTTTCGATCTTTTTTACTCCTTTTCGCCAACTTATACCTCCCTTGTATCTCTATCCTTCTGCGACGGTTCCAACGAGATTCTGCTCCAATGCGCCCTAATCCGCCGCAATACCTCGGCAGCCATGTGACGTCTGTCCCTATCCTCTGTCCTCGACTGCTCGATCAACGCCGGTATCGCCGCTGGGGCGCCGATGTCCGCCAGGGCCCGCGTCACGTTGAAAGTCATGGACGGATTGTCCAACACCTCGATCAGCGCCGGCACCGCCGCCGGATCGCCAATTTTCCCTAACACCAGTGCCGCGTGGCTGGGGATGCGCCGGTCATTCGCATGCAACGCCTGAATCAGTTGATCGACGGTCGGCCGCCCAATCTGACTCAGCGCAAAAATGGCGTGGCTGCGGACACTCTTGCTCGCATCACCAAGCGTGTCGATTAGCGCGGGGATAGCCGCCGGACTGCCAACGTTTCCGAGTGCGTTTACCGCCCGTCGCCGGACCTGCTCGTCTTCATCCTTTAGCATTTCAAGGAGGACAGGGATAATATCCGGAGTCGGCTTATCGATCCACGGCAGCGCCTTCTCCGTACTCCGCTGAATCTGCCAGCGCTGGTCGCCCAATCGAGCGATCAGTGATGCCACCGCCCGCAGTGAATTGATCATCGCTTCCGTTGTTAGTGTTTGGCTGAACTGAGAAACGACTTGATTTCCCGCTTCGATTTGGGCGGCAATGGCTTGCTCAAGGTGGGACTCCGTTTGCCTCAGTCGATCGACGTAACCGAGCCACGCATTGCTTCCAATGTTTTGTATGATCGCCCGGGTGGATTCCGAGCGCCCCATTTTCATCAGAAGTTTTGTGCCCACATCGCCCAAGCGAGGACTACCGTGCAGAACGAGCCGGCTGAGCATACGCATTTTTTCTTGCATCGAAGAACTCGCCAGGATGGTTTCGATTACGGGTTGCAGTCGTGCTCTGACTTTTGCAACTCGGCGGGTCGTGGGAATCTCAAGGTCATGAATCGAAAGCGCGTTGGCGATGGCATGTATCGTCAAGAACGGTAGGGCTTCGCCTCGATAAATCTCCCTCAAAACGCTGGCGTATGGCTGAAGTTCGATTTCCGTTTCATCTGTATCCCTCACGAGTTTCTGAATGCACAGTCGAATCGTTGATAGGAATAGGGAAGCCGGTTCGATTCGGTACGCAGAACAGACGCCTCGAATCTGCGTTATCCACCGCTTCACAGGCATTTTCGGGTATGTGCTGCTGATGCTTTCGACCACCTGCAACACTTTTTGGCCTGCAGCAGCCAGCGCAGATGCACGGATCTGAGGTCCATCCGCCGTTTCTGTTTCCTCAATGGCCCTCATGATCTGTTTTTCGACGACGTACATGAGGTCATTCAACGGGTCGGTGGAGTCGCGCCATTGCGATAGGAGGTCGGGGAGGAGGTGAGATGGCTCAGCATTCGCCAGCATAAGTGCGTCCGATGCGCTAATCCGCACGAACTGATCTGGATCAGAAAGCATCTTCGTCACCAGGTTTCGCGCTTCTGGGCCGAGATGTTTCTGCAACGCTTCGGTCAGATACCAGCGAACATCGGGATTTTCGTCGGACAAGCCGGCTTCTAAAATGGAAAACGGCATGGCTTCTTGTGATGTCATCAGATGCCATGCCGCTTGAATGCGTTTCGATTCCTTTTTCGATTTTAACGCGGCCATCCACGTTCCAGTGGCGTTCTCAGTATACCCACTAGAATCCGCGCCATTCCCCGGGTGGGATGTGACGGCCGTGTCGGTTGGGCACTGCCCACCATCCCGCGAGCGCGTATGGGTGAGCGATGCCCGGCCTACAACTGCGGCAGTCTGGCCGGCGGAATTGGGATGGGTTGTGGGGAGGATATTCAGACCGAAGCGAATCTGTTTTTGAGGCTTTGTATCGTTGTCAACCGCTCGCAAAAAACGGAGCGTCTTTCGCCACGCTCCACTGGGGACGTCGCCATGCCACGGCTTATCAACAGTCACGTTATTGTGGAGATGTGCCTGCCACGGACGGAAGCACGGGAGTTCTTCGGAAGTCAGCGGCAGACTGACCAAACCGTTGTCCTCGTTCAGGCTGTAAGCCAGACGAAGCTGACGCGTGCCACACGCCGTTTTCATGCCGCCATATCGGTGAAGATAAATTCGGATCTTTTTTGAGAGGTCCTCAA
>JAPUIP010000401.1 GCA_027296925.1 Candidatus Poribacteria bacterium
CGCCGCGAATTATACCACGCCCAGACCAGCCGCGCATCCGCCGCAAATGCCTCCGGTGTTGCCAGTTCTTCTGGACGAAAATTTCGCCATAATCCATCTGGGCCGCGGAACGTCGGAACACCGCTTTCTGCAGAAATCCCCGCGCCGGTAAGCACCGCAACATATTCGGCAGATTGGAGCCTCGATCTGATCTCTTCCATCAGCCTATTGACCTGTGGACAATCGTTTTGTATAATCCCGACTCGTTGTCGTGATTCGGATTCGATTTACTGCGGACGATATGGGTTCATTTTAACAAATGACAGGTCATCTTTCAACCCAAAATCTCCGGACCGTTGATTGTCAATTGTCGATTCACAATGGTACACTAATAGAAACATCGCATAAGGAGAGATCATATTGAATCGATTGAGGAATTCCATTGATGATATTTCAGTTGTCGTTTTGCGACGGCTATTCATGGTCATATTCTGCGCCACCACGCTCGGTACACCCTGCCTTTGGGCTGCGCCTTACTTTCGGGATACCGGCCTGGTCGATATACCGACAGGCAAAGTCATCGAACACGGAATCTTCAACGTCGGCACCTATTTTGCCTTCCGCAGCGAGGATGAACTGCCCCGCGACGAAGCTGCCCTTCAACTCGATTTCGGGCTGTTCGACCGCGTGGAGATTGGCTTGACGAGCGTTCGGTATAATCAGAGGGTTTTTTTATTGGGGCATCTAAAAATACTGCTATTTCGTGAAGCTGGAACCGTTCCCAACGTCGCCGTCGGTATCGAGAATATTGGTGATCCGGTTGAAAATATCGGTGATAAGTTCGAAAACGGGCTGAATGATCTCGAACGCTATGAGCGCAAGTCCGTGTTTCTGGCGATCAGCAAGACTTTTAATTTGCCGCGCATCCATCAGATCCACGGGCACATCGGTATCGGGAACAAGCGTTATGTGGAAGAGATCGGTATCGGCGAGGTCTTGAACGGCGTGTTTTTCGGCATCAGTAAAGATTTCCAACCCGCCTTTTCCAGAGGGGATTTGCGTCTCAGCATCGAAATCGATGGCCGAGGCATCAACACAGGAGTGCGTTATACTGCCAGGGATAGCGGGATGCAAGTCTACGCCGGAGCCGAAGCACTGAACGCGCCGGCAACCGATGAAAAGGAGATCCGATATGTGGCAGGCGTCGCCTGGACGAATCGAGCACTGATGAAACGCATTCAGGAAGCGAAGCGGTTAGCGAAGCAGGCCGGCTTGATTGCGAATCAAGCGAAGAAAATCGCTGAGGAAGACAAACAGTGATATAGGCGTCTGAATTAACTCTTGACTTGATCCGTCTCGTCAGACTACAATAGCCGTGTCGAATCATTTTCCTTGTAACTTCATCGCGTTGAATTGCGCCTGTGCTTGTTGATCAACATTCCTTAATTATTACCCGTAAAATGCGATTTACGCGAGTTGTGAAAGGCGAGGATGGACTTTATGACTGACCATCATCAACTCTCAAACTTTATCTGGCAAATCGCCGACCTGCTACGCGGCCCCTACCGCCCGCCACAGTACGAGCGCGTCATGTTGCCGATGACCGTGCTGCGTCGCTTCGATTGCGTTCTGGCTCCAACCAAGCAGAAGGTCCTTGCCGAGCATAAAAAGTGGAAGGACAGATTCCAGGACGACGCCCTCGACAGCATGCTCAACAGGGCCGCCGGGCAACGCTTTCACAACCGCTCGCCGCTCGACTTTGAAAAGCTAAAAGGGGATGCAGACAACATCAATCAGCACCTGAGCGGCTATATTCAAGGATTCTCTAAGGACGTGCGCGATATCTTCGAGCGTTTCGACTTCTATGTCGAAATCGAAAAGATGCACGAAGCCAACATCCTCTATCTTGTCGTCTCCAAGTTCTGTGACGTAAACCTGCATCCCGATGTAGTGGACAACATCCAGATGGGCTTGCTCTTTGAGGACCTGATTCGTCGCTTCAACGAAGCCGCTAACGAAACAGCCGGCGATCACTTTACACCGCGCGAGGTCATCCGCCTGATGGTGGACATTTTGTTTGCCCCCGATGAGGAGATTCTTACCACAAAAGGCAAGATATTCAAATTGCTTGACCCGGCTTGCGGGACGGGAGGCATGCTATCTGAGGCACAAAATCACCTGCGCAACATGAACGCAGATGCCAAACTATGGGTCTTTGGGCAAGACTTCAATCCGCGCTCGTACGCTATCGCCGACTCTGACCTGCTGATGAAGGGGAACGAGAAAAGCGATATCCACTATGGCGATTCGCTGATTGACGATAAATACGGAGACGAGCAATTCGATTATCTGCTGGCCAATCCACCCTTCGGCGTTGACTGGAAGAAGCAACAGAAGCAGGTGAAGGAAGAAAACCAAAAGGAAGGCTTTGGTGGGCGATTCGGCGCAGGGTTGCCGCGCGTGAATGATGGTTCACTGCTCTTTCTACAGCACATGGTCAGCAAGTTCGAGCCTTTTGATCCTGAAAAAAACACAGACGGTGCCCGCCTCGCAATCGTCTTCAACGGTTCGCCACTTTTCACAGGTGGTGCGGGCGGCGGAGAAAGCGAGATTCGCAAGTGGATTATCGAAAAGGACTGGCTCGAAGCCATCGTCGCCTTACCCGGGCAGATGTTTTACAACACGGGTATCGGCACGTACGTCTGGATTGTCACCAACCGCAAAGAATCTCACCGCAAAGGCAAAATACAATTGATCGACGCCCGCGAGCGCTGGAAGCCCATGCGCCGCAGTCTGGGCGATAAGCGTCGTTACATGGGTGAAGAGGACATCGCCGAGGTGGTGTGCGAATATGGCAAATTCGTCGAGACCGAGACGAGCAAAATCTTCGACAACGCTGATTTCGGCTACAACCGTGTACCCATCGAACGGCCCTTGCGCCTGCTCTACGAAATGAATGTCGAACGCAAGAGTCGCTTTCTGGATGCCGTCCCCCATCTACTGGACGATGTACAGGCAATTGACCGTCATTTGGGCCGCGAGCCACGTCCCGACTGGAGCGAATTCGATCGCCTTATGACTGACTTGCTCAAGGCACGCAGCAGCAAGTGGAAAAAATCGGAGCGCAAACTTTTCCGTGATGTTTTTACCGAGCGCGAACAGGACACCGAACGGGTGATTCTCAAGGAGCGTAAAGCCAACGGCGAACCTAACGCGCGTGTCTGGGGGTGGTTCCCGGTTCCAAATACAAGCGTTGAGCGAATGTTTGAGCCGGATACCAAACTGCGCGACTTTGAAAATGTGCGCTTGAAAGATGAAGTGGTGCGCTACTTCTGCCGCGAAGTCGA
>JAPUIP010000402.1 GCA_027296925.1 Candidatus Poribacteria bacterium
ATAACGGGGGCGGAATCCTTGAATTGGTACGGTCTCGGGCGATCTGTTTTTGGATTGACACCGGACATTTATCCGATTATAATTCATAGTGTTACGGAATTTCGTTGTTAAGTCCACGATATTTCATAATTCGGCGAATAAACTTCGATAATTCGGAGCAGATAATATGTACCAGAATCAGAAGACGGAAGCCCAACAGACGGCAGAATTCGAATCGTTATACGCACGGATAGCGGAATTGGAGCAGCTTGTCAAGCAACAGCAGGCAACTCAACAGGCATTAGCGGCGAGCGAGGCGCGGTTTCACCAGATTTTTAATCATTCCAATGATGCGATATTTGTTATCCATCCTGCACGAGACGCCATTCTTGACGTGAATCAAAGTGCGTGTTGCATGCTCGGTTTCTCTCGCGAAGAACTACTGTCTATACTGCAATAGGTCATAATTTACGTCACCGGCGCCCTGCATCTTGCATCCTGTATCCATCGAAGATACAAGATTCAGGATTCAAGATACAAAAGCGTCATTTGTGACCGCCCGCAGTATATGCCAATGTCTGCCGTTCATCCGAAAGAGATACCCAAATTCGAGTCTTTTGCAAAATCGGTGCTGAAGCAAGGGTGGTGGGCTGATGAGTTGACTTGTCAGACGAAATCGGGAGCGTTCCTATCCGCTGAGATTTCTGGTTCTGTCATGAAGGTTAATGGACAGGACTGCATACTCGCTTTGGTCCGCGACATCACGGAGCGGAAGCAAGCAGAGGATATACTTGCCCAGTTGGGCTCTTTTCCGATACAGAATCCGAATCCCGTCATTGAAACCGATTTGACGGGTGCGGTGACCTATTGTAACCCGGCCGCGGATGAGCTCTTTCCAGATCTACGAGAGAAAAGACACCAACATCCCATCCTGTCCGGGGTCAAGCTTCTCATTATCGCATGTCAGACGGGAACACACGAGGCGATGACACGGGAGCTTCAACTCGGTGACGCCGTATATGAGCAAAAAATCTGCTGTGTGCCACAGAGCAACCACATCCGTATTTTCGTTTACGACCTGACCTCGCGGGTGCGAGCAGAGGCATTGGAACAGGAGAACACCTATCTCCGTGAAGAGATGGAGATGGAACTGGCGTTTGGCGAAATCGTCGGTCAGCAAGCGGCGCCCCGACACATGGTACTACGCACAAAAAAAGGCGATGCTCCCTCCGGTGGGTGCGGAAGGAACATCGCCCAAAATACAGTTCGACGCCATTTTGTTGTCTATTTCTTCATCCGTCTCCGCCCAAATGCGACCAGACTGTAATCCATTTTACCGGTTGCAGCGTCTCAATAGTCATGGTATAATTACGCCAACTAAAGTAACGACAAAACATGAGGGGGTTGTCATGGTTTACTCCAGAAAATATACCGTACCTATTATCGCTTTTGCTGCTGTGGTCGTTTCGCTGCTGTTTATACCGCCACTCGCAGATCGGGATGCACTAAGTGATCGCAATAGTTTCCGAAATGCGAGGATGCTGGTAGACGCTTTAGATGAAGCCGTTAGAATGGCCCGATCGAATTACTACAAAGACATCGATGCGAAAAAAATGTATGAAGGCGCGATCAAGGGTGCCCTCGCTGCCCTCGATGATCCTTACACATTTTACCTGCCACCGGTGGATCAGAAGCGCGAAGCAGAGAACCTCTACCATGCAAAATTTGGCGGACTCGGAATTCGGATTTATGCAGATAAAGGGTTGATAAAAATTTCTCGCCCGCTACCCAATACCCCGGCAATGCGATCGGGGTTGCAGTCCGGGGATTATATCACCAAGGTCAATGGAGCGTCGATTAATATCGGTGGTCCGGGTGGACAGACACTCGACGATGTCGTGGACGTCTTAAGGGGAGAGATCGGTACGGATGTCACAATTACGGTTCGACGCAGAGGACATCCTGAACCGTTTGATGTGACGTTGACCCGCGCGGAAATCAAGATCGATAGCGTTGCGAGCACAATGCTGGAGGACGGTATTGGTTATATCCAAATTCATAATTTTACCGGTAGAACGTATGAAGAATTCAGAAAATCACTCTCCCAACTGCTTTCTGTCGAAAATGGAGGAATGCAGTCACTTATTTTAGATCTCCGAGACAATCCCGGTGGACTCCTTTCGGCAGCCAAGGATATCGCAGATGCCTTTATCTCCGAAGGCATTATTGTGTCAACGAAAGGGCGAAAAAGGAAGTTCAACCAGGAATATCCGGCAACCCCCGCTGTTCTCTGCCCACCGGAAGTGGACCTGGTTGTGCTTGTGAATGGATTGAGTGCAAGTGGTTCTGAAATTGTCGCTGGGGCAATCAAGGATTCCCGGCGAGGTGCCCTCCTTGGCACGAAAACCTTCGGCAAAGGCGTTGTGCAACAGAGATTTCCTTTGACGGGCGGAAGTGGTGCTGTATCGCTGACAATCTCGACATATTACACGCCGAGCGGGGTTTCGATTAATGAAACCGGAATCGAGCCAAATGTTGTTGTCGAGTCGGAAAAACTGGATACAGCGACGGCGGTGATGCGAAATAAAATGCGTGTGGGTGAATATGCCAAAGACTTTGTCGAAAAGTGGATTGAAGAGCAGGAAAAGCAGACCGGGGAAGCGCCCACGGACTTTTCTAAACTTGAGGAAGACCTGCCCCAGTTAATGGCAACGCTTGAGGAGAACGAAATTATACTCGATTTTGAGCTCGTCAAATTTGATGCGCGGCGATATTTCGATGCGAATGTCGGTCTCCATCCACTCTTCTACCTGGATCAGGACAATCAGTTGCGGGAAACCATCCAGCTCATCAATACGGGCGGGATTGAACAGGCGTTCGCACCAACAGCGACAACCGATCTATAAATCGGGCTCGCCTGGTCAGTGCCGATAACATATTTCTTCGAGCGGTTACGGTTTCAAATCGTAGCCGCTTTTTTCTTGAAGAACCCTTATATGGCGCGTGTTCTCCCTCGTGCAGACGGTTCCGCGCTTCAGGAGGAGATGTGCTATTGTTGGTCCAGAAAGATGTCGACGAAAGCGCCTTCCCTCTGCCTTGACAATTATGAAATAACACAATACAATGATGCGGTCGAAATAGGTCATTCCGAAATTTAGACCAGGGAAAAACTGGAGGTCAGCCGTGGAATATCGTTCGTTTGGGCAAACAGAGATGCAGGTATCACCGATTGGGTTTGGTTGTTGGGAGATGGGCGGCGGATATGGTTCGATCGAAGAGGGGGAGGTCATTGCAGCCATCCACCGTGCTATCGACCTCGGAATCAACTGCTTTGATACCGCCGAGGCCTACGGGATGGGGCGGTCTGAGCGGCTGCTCGCGAAAGCGTTGGGTGCTCGACGCAAGGATGTCATCGTCGTCACAAAATTTGGGATCAACTACAAGAATGATCGCCCGAAAGGGAGGGATAGCCGTCCTTCCATGGTACATGCCGCCATCGAGCGCAGCCTCAAAGCACTCGATACCGATTACGTCGATGTGTATATCGTCCATTGGCCCGATCGCGCGACACCCTTTGATGAAACGCTGCAGGCGCTGGAGGAAGTTGTTCAGCAGGGGAAGGTGCGCTACGTTGGGCTGTCAAACTTTACCCCCGACGAAATCAAGAGGTGCATGAAGTCGCGGCGGGTTGATGTTTTACAGTACGGCTGTAATCTGTTTGATCGGCGCATGGCGAAATGGATCTTCCCCTATGCCCATGAGCACGGTATTGGTGTCATGACGTATGGGTCGCTTGCTTACGGTCTGCTGTCAGGAGCGTTTACGGAGGAAACCACCTTTGAGGAAGAGGATTGGCGGCGTAGAGGGGGCAGCAATATGTCGCTGAAGTTATTTGCACCGGAGGTTTTCAAGCGGAACGTTAGAGTTGTTAATGAGCTTAAAGCGATTGCCGAAGGACTCGGGAAAAAACTGTCCCATCTTGCACTTAACTGGGTTCTGTCCAATCCAGCGGTGAGCGTCTCGCTTGTGGGGGCAAGGCGAGCTGCTGAAGTTGAGGACAATATGGGGGCTATTGGCTGGAAGTTAACGGATGATGTGAAGGCTGAGATCGATCGGGTCTTTGCTGAATACGAAATCGATGCAGCCCCAAACAAATGGACAGAATCGATTGATTGATGGGCTGAAACATAAGAAAGGGTGTTGATAGTGATGCAACCCACGAGCAAATATCGGACGTTTTTGATTTTTGGCGCGCCGGGCACGGGCAAAGGGACTCAAGGCAGAATTCTTGGACAGCTTCCAGAGTTTGTGCATGTCTCCTGCGGAGATGTATTTCGCGCGCTTGACCCCAATAGCAAACTCGGGAAAGTGTTCCTGGAATATTCCAGTGAAGGCAGGTTTGTCCCCAATGATCTAACGATTCAACTCTGGCATGACCAGATTGATAAGTTAGTGCAAATTGGGCGATTCCACCCAGAGACAGATTATTTAGTCCTGGATGGGATTCCACGCAATCTATCGCAGGCGCAAGAAATGGATCGCTATATTGACATTTGCCAGATCATCTATCTGCGATGCCAGAATATCGAGGTGCTTGTCAGGCGTATGAAGCAAAGAGCCTTGCATGAGAGCCGGTTGGATGATGCCAATGAACAGGTGATTCGGTGGCGTCTTAAAGAGTATGAAGCCCAAACGGCGCCAACCTTATCCCATTACTCATCGGATCTGGTCACAGAGATCGATGCGACAGGTACGCCTTTAGAAGTGCTGTCCGAAATTATTGACACCCTCCAAAGTTCGATTGCGTGCCGGAAACAGCGCACCGCTCAGTCAGCTTGAGCGTCACCGGCTTCGCGCGAAGACCGTTTCTCGTCTTCACGAATTACTTTTCGGTTTGACTCGCCCATTAAACCGGTTCATAGCAACCTGGACGCCATCTGTGACAAGCGTTTCAATGGAATCAGCGGTGCGTCGAACCACCACATCGATTTTCCCCCTCTCAATCGCAGAAAAGTCGCTAAGGACGTGATCCATCCACTCTCCCTCCGCTTTGCCAATCCCGATGCGCACACGTGGAAAATCCTGTGAATCGAGATGCCGGATGATCGACTTCATCCCGTTATGCCCACCATCGCTTCCCGCTCTCCGGATACGCAACATGCCGAGCTCCAGGTTCAGGTCATCATAGACCACACACAGATTGTCCAAGCCGATATCAAACCACTGAACGAGCGCCTTGACGGCTTGCCCGCTATTGTTCATGTAAGTCATCGGTTTGGCAAAGATGATCTCTGAATCGTACCATTCCGTACGAGCAATGAGCGACCGGCACAGGTTTTCCAGACGATTCAATCGCAGTCTCAGCATCAATTCATTCACGACCCAAAAACCGACATTATGCTTTGTATTTTCATAGCGCGGGCCAGGATTTCCAAGCCCGACAATCAATTTTACTGACTTGGACATCATCGTGAGTTCGGGGAAATCTCTACGTTTTCTTCCGCTGAGTTGACAGGCTCAGGTAAAAGGGCCAGGGGCTTTGAAATATCGATGTGCCCCGCAATCGTATCCACTTCGAGGCCCTCAATGAGAATCTGTACTTTTTTTATCTGAGCCCGGAAATTTGCCTGAACGGTTTTCAAGATGGTTTCCACGGTAAGGATTTCAGCGGTCGTGCCGCCGATATGCCTGTCTTTGAGGTGGTGTGAGAAGTTCAAGTACGCGATTGACTGATCATCAACATACACTTCATAGAGGAATGTGTTATTGGGAATCGTTTGCTGTAGGCCATTGGTGGCGTGATCGAGAAGTTCGGTGATGATCTGTTTGAGGCGTTCGGTAATTTCCTGAGATACGTGTAACTCTCTCTCTTCACTGACAAGGGTGAGCGAATCGGTATCAAAGGAAAAAAATGTAAACTGCTGGGAGGAAGATGGATGATTGGAAGGGGCGACAGCAGGGGGAGGTTGGAGAAGCGAGGGTTGATCCGGTGGTTGGGAGCGATGCGATATCGAGATCACTAAAACCAGAACGACGACTGCGATAAAAACTCCTGAGACGGCAATTCTCCAAATTCGCATGGCACTCCCTCAATCTCGTTCTACCTATCATTGGCCATTTTCAGCTTCCTCCACCGAATCGGATTCTGTAATGTACCGCTGAAGGGCCTCCCCCATTGCTACAGCCATGGACCTAATCCCCTCAGCGTCCGTGAGCCGCGTTTCGTCCGCCTCATTGGTTAAGTAGCCGATCTCAACAAGGACTGCCGGCATATAGACGCCAGACAGCGTTGCGAGTGGGCTCTCAGTCAGTGGAATCGGCGATGGCGAGAACGCCTCTAATTCCTCCTGGAGAATAGCGACAAACTGTCGGCTCTGCGTCAGGAAATCTTCTTGAGAGAGTGCTTTGATAATTGTGTCACGCTGAGGTATCTCATCAGACACAGCCGATGAACTTTCCGACTTCAGACCGCCCAGGGAGTTATTGATGTACAGACGAATCCCTTTAGCCTGCGGCGAGAAGGATGCGTTACCGTGCAGACTCAGAAAAAGGTCGCCTCGATTCTGCTTTGCCACATTGATGCGCTTGGTGGGTCTTCGCTCAATGTCTGCGTCACGCGTTAGCACGACGCCAATCTGGTACCGGCGGCACACCGCCTCAATCTGTTTGGCAAGATCAAGGACGATATCCTTTTCGAGTACGCCTGTCGCCCCTCGGCACCCTGTATCTGGGCCACCGTGCCCGGGATCAATGATTACAAGGAATTCTGCCTGTTGTGCTGTAGTCGGAGAGGCAGACCAGTCGGGGAGCAATCCCGTCTGCTCTTGGATGTGTATCGTTTGCAACGCACGATTGTAACGCGCCTGAAGTTCATAAATCCGAGGAATCAACTCCGTGAAAAATTCAAGCGGAAGCATTGGCTGTCCAGCAACGATAAGCGGTGGTCGAGAAAGCAATAGCGTCGTGCCATCCGGATCGACGGTCACAGAAAGCATACCAACCTGCAGGCGCATCCGCTTCCCTTTGAGATTCAAAGTCAGCCGCTTCCTCAGCGAGCTATACTGTTGCTTCAGATTTGGATCGAATACATCCCGCAAAACTTGAATCGGGAAATAAAGCCCTTCACTCTGTGTCACAGCCTCCACTTCGGCAAGGGTTTTGCCGCCCTCATCAACAAAGCGAATTGACGTTGACTGCGCGTCGCTGAAGTGACCATACCCGGATAACAACAATACGAGAAGCAGCAGAGATCGCCGTATCATTATTCCTCATCTTCGCGCCTGCGAGAGATAACTTCTGGTTCAGCTTCACCGACGACTTCGGCTTCTTCCTCAATGCCTTCTTCAATCTCTTCCAGTTCGGCCTCGACCCTTGGTGGGCTAACCAGGACAATAGCCGTGTGCGGATCATCTAAAATCTCAATGCCTTCAGCAACGGAAACGTCACCAACATAGATAAAGTCATTCACCTGGAGGTTGCTGATATCGATTTCGATTTCTTCAGGCAGAAGCGTTGGCAGACAGTGGACCGCTAATTCTCGGTGAGGGAATTCAAGAACGCCTCCCTCTTGGGCACCCGGAGCGGAGCCGACCAGGGTAAACGATATGGCTGAAGTCACCGGCTCCAGTAGTGAAACTCGCATGAAATCGGTATGAAGCAGGTGATGGTCCACTGCATCCCGCTGGACCTCTTTAATCATAACATTTTCCGTGCCTTGATCGGCCACCTCCAAATCAATGAGAGCATTTTCCCCATGTGATCGAAGAAAGCGTTGAAACCTCTGCCCATCAAGCTGGAGCGGTGTTACTTCTTGTTGACGACCATAGAGGACCGCCGGAATCTGCCCAGCACGGCGAAGTGCCCGAGCGGCTCCTTTGCCAAACACCTCCCGTTTCTGAGCTTCGAGTTTAGCTTGTTGCATAACAATTCTCCTGAAATTCTGAAATTTTTTGTGTCGGTCAACATGAGAGCTTGCCCTCGGCTGCCTGTACCGAGCTTCGAGGTGAGAGGGTTGGCCAGCCGTGAAAGAAAGTCTATGTAAACCATCTTCCTGACCATTACATATTCTGAAATTTTCTCTCATAAAACAACAAGCCGTAGCTGTGAAAATAGCTACGGCTTATGCCAAATACTGGGCGGGTAGGATTCGAACCTACGAATGCGGGTTCCAAAGACCCGTGCCTTACCACTTGGCGACCGCCCATTAAGAGATCCGCAATCCCACTTCACTGGTGGGTGTTGCGATGCAGAACGCAAAATCACACACTAAGTGTGAAACGGCAAGATTCGCTTGACACTGATTTTGCATCAGCGCGAATACCGTCGCGCCGCTACCGGACATCAGCGCTCCGTAGCTGCCAGAGCACTGGGCAAGTTTCGCTTTCAATTCCGCAACAGCAGGCCATTTAGAGAAAACGGGTATCTCCAGCGCATTATAAAGATAAGCCGTGAGGCTGACAAGCTCGCTATTTCGCAGGTAGCGGGTCAGAATTCTAACATTTTTTTGGGGCTGCGTCAATGATAAATTAATCTTTTGATAAACCCACGCTGTGGGAATTTCAAAACCGGGATTTGCAAGCACCAGCCATGCGCCATTTAGAGGCGGCAAAGGCGTCAAGATTTCACCGGTGCCGCGTCCCAGAGCCGCCCCGCCCAAGATACAGAACGGGACATCGGCGCCCAATTGTACCCCCAGGCGCATCAACTCAGCCTGCGTCAGACCCAAGTCAAAAAGTTGATTCATTCCCCAGAGCACTGCCGCGGCATCCGCGCTACCACCGCCAAGTCCCGCCGCGACCGGTATCTGCTTCTGAATCGTGATCTCTACCCCGCTCAGATCCGGCGTATTATCGCTTAACAATTTTGCAGCACGATAGGCGAGATTGCGTGCATCACAGGGGACTTGCGGGTGGTCGCAGTGAACCTCGATTTGTCCATCGTTCCGTCTGCGGAGGATGACGTCGTCATGCAAGCCGATTGAATGGAAGATCGTCTCGAGCTCGTGATAACCATCCGGACG
>JAPUIP010000403.1 GCA_027296925.1 Candidatus Poribacteria bacterium
TCCACTTCTAAAAATGGATAGTTTATTCCCGAAAATTAGTTAAGAAGTAGGCAGGCAAAATAAACTCATAAATGTCATTCTGAGCCGAAGCGTAGCGGAGGTGAAGAATCTCAGTTCGCATGACCAGGTTCTTCCCTTCGGCAAGCTCCCCTCGAAGCTCCCCTCAAAGTTCGGGACAGGCGCGACAGGCAGGACAGGCTTTGCTACGCTCCTCAGAATGACAAGAGCGAGGGTTTTGAAAAATAAGGGAATAATTCCTACCGGGCAATGGAGAGGAATGAAGCATGGACAATTTACAACCAGATCCGAGTTTGTTGCAAGGGCTCAGATGGCGGTGTATCGGGCCACCGCGCGGTGGTCGCGTCGTTGCCGTCGCCGGACATCCCACCGAACCGGCGGTCTTCTACTTTGGCGCGTGCGCCGGTGGGGTCTGGAAAACGGACGACGGCGGCACGTACTGGGAGAATATCTCGGATGGGTTCTTCAATAGCGCCGCAGTCGGCGCCATCGCGGTAGCAGAGTCCGACCCGAATGTCATCTATGCCGGCACCGGCGAAACGACTATCCGCCTCGATGTCTCTTACGGCGATGGGGTGTACAAGTCAACCGACAGCGGAAAAACATGGACTCACATTGGGCTGGCAGATACTCGCCACATTGGAAAAATCCGTATTCATCCCGAAAATCCTGACCTGGTCTATGTAGCGGCGCTCGGCCACGCCTTCGGGCCAAACGCGGAGCGGGGTGTCTTTCGTTCCAAAGATGGTGGGGGAAGCTGGGAGAAGGTGCTATTTCGCAGTGAAAAAGCGGGTGCGGTTGACTTGGCGATGGACCCAAGCAACCCGCGTGTGCTCTATGCTCCCATCTGGGAAGCGTATCGCAATTTCTGGGAGCTTTCGAGCGGGGGTCCCGACAGCAGCTTCTACAAATCGACCGACGGGGGCGATACCTGGACGGACATCACGAACAACCCCGGTCTGCCCGAAGGCATCAAGGGTAAAATCGGCATTGTGGTTTCGCCAGCCAAACCCAATCGGGTGTGGGCGATTATCGAGGCGGAGAAGGGTGGGCTGTACCGTTCGGACGACGGCGGCGAAACGTGGGAACTCCTGACGCCTAACCGCGATCTGTGGCATCGCCCCTGGTATTACTGCCATATCTACGCGCATCCACAAGACCCGGAGACGGTGTACATCCTGAACCTCAAGATGTGGAAATCGAGCGATGGCGGACGCACCTTCACAGAAGTGACGACGCCTCACGGGGATAACCACGACCTGTGGATCGACCCACAGAATCCGCAACGGATGATCGAAGGCAACGATGGCGGCGCCTGCGTGTCATTCAACGGCGGCGAGAGCTGGTCTACGATTTATAATCAACTCACATCTCAGTTCTATCGCATTGACACCGACAACCGATTCCCCTACCGCGTCTATGCTACACAGCAGGATAATTCGAGCATCAGCGTGCCCAGCGCCAACGAATATGGCGGCATCCCCTGGACGGAATGTTATCCGGTTGGTACGGGTGAAAGCGGAGACATCGTGGTACATCCGAACAATCCGGATATCGCCTACATTGGCGCGGTGGGGAGCTCACCGGGAGGCGGCGGGGCGCTACAGCGTTACGACCATCGCACGCGCCAGATCCGGTTGGTGAATGTGTGGCCGGAGGAAACCTGGGGTTGGGGCGCGAAAGACCTCAAGTACCGATTCGCCTGGACTTTCCCCATCGCGTTCTCCCCACACGACCCGAACGTCCTCTACACCGCGGGAAATCTGGTTTTCCGCTCGACAGACGAAGGCAGCAGTTGGGAGGCGATTAGCCCGGATCTGACTCGTAACGACGTGACCAAGCTCGGCCCGTCCGGCGGACCGATTACCAAAGACACTAGCGGCGCCGAACAGTATGCTACGGTGTACGCTTTTGCCGAATCGCCACATGAGGCTGGCGTTCTCTGGGCTGGCAGTGACGACGGCTTGATTCACATCTCCCGGGATGGCGGAGCGAACTGGAATAAGATAACGCCGCCGGATTTGCCGGAGTGGTCTTTGATCAGCAATATTGAAACTTCACCACACCATCCGTCGACGGCTTACGTGGCTGTCACGCGGTACAAGCTGGACGACTATCAGCCCTATCTCTACAAGACGGACGATTACGGTCAAACTTGGCGGCGGATCAGTTCCAGCTTCCCCGACGGTGAAATTACTCGCGTCATTCGGGAAGATCCGGTCCGGCGCGGTCTGCTCTACGTCGGAACGGAAACGGGAGTCTATGTTTCGGTTGACGACGGGGAGCGTTGGCAGCGACTACAAAATAACCTACCGGTCGTTCCGGTCTACGACTTGAAGATTAAGGAGGGGGATCTTGTCGCGGGTACACACGGCCGGTCGTTCTGGATTTTGGACGACTTGACACCACTGCGACAACTTACAACTGAGGTGTCACAGGCGCCTGCCCATCTCGTTGGGCCACGTCCGACCGACCGTCGCTGCATGCAGTGGGGTGTTGGCATGTTCCGCAGCGAAACCGGCAAGAACTACATGATGGCGCTGGGCGCAGCCGCAACCTACTATATGGAAAAATCGCCAGATGGCGAACGCCAGCGCAGATACCTCGATGCCGGAGAAAATCCGCCGCAGGGCGTTATCATCTACTACCTGTTGAAGAATGCTCCCACTGAGCCGGTGACGCTTACGTTCCTTGATGCCACTGGAGCGGAGATCAAAACCTTCACGAGCAAAACAGAGGATTCCGATTCGGAGGACAAAGCGGACCGGTACATACCTGCGGCATCGGGACTGAACCGATTTGTGTGGGATATGCGCTATCCGGACGCACAAGAGGTGTCGGTCGATCCGATTACCGAGAAGCCCGTAGCGGCGCCTCCAGCCTCGACGGAGAAGCCGAAGAACGGTCCCATTGCCTCGCCGGGCACGTATCAGGTTCGGCTCACGGTCGGCGACCAGACCTACAACCAATCCTTCGAGCTCCGCAAAGAGCCCCGCGTGACTGCCAGCCAGGCGGACCTGGATGCGCAGTTCGAACTGTGGCTTAAAATACGGGATAAACTTTCCGAGACAAACGAAGCGATTAACCGCCTGCGTCGAATCCAACGACAGGTGGGGGAATGGACGCAACGCATCACCGAGATGGAGGGCAGGGAAAACGAGGCAATCTCCCAGGCGGCAGCGGCGTTGGGGGAAAAACTGAAAGCCATCGAGACCGAGTTGATACAGACCGAGGCTGACACCATCGGCGATCGACTTCGCCTGCCAACTCGATTAAACGTCAAATTGGCGGGGTTGATTAGCGTGGTTTCATGCGCAGACGCCGCACCGCCGCAGCAGGCTTACGATGTCTTTGAACATCTGTCTTCCGAAATCGATACGCAGCTTGCGCAACTTCAATCGGTAATCGATGAAGATGTAGCCGCTCTGAACAACCTCATCCGCGAAGCGGATGTGCCGGCAATCGTAACGCAGACCTGATATGAAACGCACTCTCAATTTTGTGGGCATCACGGCTGCCGATTTCATCGTCCGCTCCGCCTATCAGATGGGCAAGACGCCGCTGCTGCCGACTTTTGCCGCGGCACTGGGGGCCGCCGATATGTTTCTCGGTTTTATTGTCTCGGTTTCGACGCTCACCGGCATGGTCCTCAAGCCCGTCATTGGTATGCTTTCTGATCGCTGGGGACGGCGCTGGTGGCTGATTGTCGGCACCGGGTTTTTCGCGGGTATGCCCTTTTTATACCGCTTCATCCACACGCCGGAGGGACTGTTTGGCATACGTATCGTCCACGGCCTCGCCACCGCCATCTATGGGCCAGTGACCCTCGCCTTCGTCGTGGAGCAAGGGCCGAAGCGGCGAGCGGAAAAGCTCGGTTGGTTCAGTCTGGCTCGAAACGCCGGTTATATCGTCGGACCGGCCGTCGCCGGCTGGTTACTGTTGACGATGCAGCCTGTCAGGGTTTTCACCATCATCGGGTTGTTGAGCTGTCTAGCTTTTATCCCGATCTTGTTGCTCTCGGAACCTGCGCCCCCAATCAAGACGGCCCGTCCGCCTCTCCGTTGGCAGATTGCCCACGCGCTAAAATCCGGGACGCGCACACCATCTGTCTGGCTATCCGGCGGTTTGGAATCAACCGTGTTTATTGGGCTTTACGCCGCTAAGGCATTCCTGCCGATTTACGCGGGTGTCAGCGTTGCCGTAGTCGGCGCCTTCTTCGCTATCCAGGAAGGGGCACACATGGTGCTAAGACCGATTGGAGGCAGGGCCGGGGATCGCCTGGGGTATTTCAGAGCGATCTGTGGGGGCATGGTCCTCATAGGACTTGCGTTGCTCTTCATCACATGGGCGCACGGGACTTTCGGCTTGATGGCGCTGGCAATCTTGATTGGAGCCGGGCAAGCCCTTGTCTTCCCGTCCACGGTGGCGCTTGCATCGACTCAAATCGACGAACATCACATCGGCGCCGGGATGGGGCTCATCGGTACGCTGAAAAACGCGGGCAAAGTCGCCGGCCCCATCCTGGGTGGAGTCTTGATTCACTGGCTCGATTTTTCACTGATGTTTCGGTTTATGGGTCTGCTGCTGCTGTTAGGCGCAGGGATGGTGTGGTACTGGGGGAAACGCGGGCAGGATCGCATCCGTCTGTCTGACCAAAAATTATAGAGTCAAGGGAATGGGATATTTTCTATTGACAATCCTCTCAGCCGAGGACTCCGTTGAATTCCCTGCCCCTCAGTCGGGGACTTTGTATTGGCTGCACTCCCTCATTAAGCCGTTTGAACGAATCTTCAATTTTCAGTTTTCAATCTTCAATTTCTTTGTCAGGATAAACCCTACGGTCCATATCGCGGCTGTCGCGGATCGCGAACCCGTTGGAGCCGTATTGCGCTGTCCTTCAGTGGTAACTCCACCCGAGCCCCGCCACGCAGGTGTGACGCAATAGTGGCAAAGATAAGCTCCGTGCCGGCGTGTGCGGCCCCTACTCCACCGACGAGTGGCTCGCCGGTGTCGAGCGCGTGGACAAGGTCTTCGACAAGCCGCAGGTTTGGGCTGGCGGGCTCGTAGTCGGGAAACGGTGCATCCGTCATCGTGGCGCGTCCCCGGTAACCCGGCGAACCTGCTTCTCGCATGCGGTACACGCCGCCGGGCCAAGCGGTCAGGCTGCCATGCTCGCAGTTGACCTCCCACTCAATTTCGCGGCTGGGGGTTACGGCGTATGCGGTCACCCCGTTCTCAAACTGAATGATGCCGCCTCCGACGGGGTCTTCCGTCAGCCGAGTCCCCTCAACCGTCCAGTTGCCGTCTATCAGGTGCGCCTGCACCCAGACCGCGCGGCGATCGCTATTCAGGAACAGCAGGTTGTCGTAGTGATGGCTTGCCCCATTAAACAACGTGCTGCCATTGAAAATGATTGTCTTTGGGGCGCCGAGCCGGCCGCTATCAATCACCTCTTTCATCTTCGTGAATCCTGGATGCCAGCGACGCTGCGTGCCGAGATTAAAGAGGACGCCGTTTTGTTCGCAGACCTCAACCATTGCGTCGGCTTCCGCCATTGACGCTGCCATCGCCTTCTCCGCGTAGATCGCCTTGGCGCCATGCTCAGCGGCGTAAATCACGAGCTCCGCACGATGCTCCGGTTGCGTGGCGACACTCACGATCTCCGGCTGCTCCTTATCAATCAGCGCCTTGTAGTCGGTGTACTGCCGCTCTGTGGGGATGTCGTACTGCTTGCCGACCTTTTCCATAACCTCTGGCCGGAGATCTGAGCACGCAATCAGATCTGTTCTGTCACAGGCGGCGTATACCGCTGTGTGCGAGTAAGGCGGCACATGTCCCGGCGCGCCAACGACTTCGTTATCGATAAACGCGCCCATGCGACTGCATCCGATAACTGCTGCTCGATACGTTTTCAATTTGAATACCTCCATATTCCGCAAATCCCCCTCAATCCCCCTTTTCCAAAGGGGGAAGTTGTCTCCCCCTTTCGTAAAGGGGGTCGGGGGGATTTTTTCGGCGGTTTTGTGTTTTTTTGTTCTTGACGAAATGGCCGCAGTGAAAACTACAAAGGGTATGAGTCGGGGTCATCCAACCGCCTCTCCAGGGCGTCGGCAATCTGCCAGGCCACCCAATACCCATGCTCGATGCGCTCCGGGTCGCTCAACCCCCGTTTCAACATGGCGTATTCCGGAATGCCCGCATAAAATTGCGCATCCTCGGATTGATAGAGGTCCGAGAATTCCGACACATCCAGGGCATACACTTTGGCTTT
>JAPUIP010000404.1 GCA_027296925.1 Candidatus Poribacteria bacterium
GCTGGGGGATCGGCAGCAAGTTCGTTGACTTCCCGGACAGAGAAACTAGGATTTACATCCATCATGGTTCATTCAACTCAGCAGAGTGGTAGCGCGGCATTGGGAATGGCGACAAGCAGCGCGGCCGTCCCCCAATCTCAGCCGCTCCCCCTTAAGGCTCCGTCGCTAAAAAGCAATTTCCTATCAGTAATTGCGATTACATTATCAATTGGAGGATATCGACGATGAATACGACCAGGGCCATTCGAAACGCAGCCATTATTTTTTCCGCCATTCTCGGTTTCTTGCCGACAGTCATGTGGGCGCAGGCATCTGCCGTCGAAGGTGCAATCTTGAAGGGACACCGTCGGGGCGGCCTTAAGCCGCCTGACGAAAAAAACCTGATCTACGTGGCGCTCCCCGGAACCCTGGAGGGGTCCTGGGACCAAAATGGCAGCGGGATCGTTGTGCTCGACGCCACGGACAACTTTAATTTCGTGAAACGAATTCAGACGTGGGACATCCCGGCAAGCAGTTTTCCTGAGCAGGTGGCCGGGGTCACCGCCAGTACCGTGACCCAGATGATTTATGTGGCGACGCGCGGTCGGCTCGCCGCCTGGGATCTCATCAGTGAGAAGAAAGTATGGGAAAACGCCTTTGACGGCAATTGCTGCGAGCGCCCACAAATGGCGCCTGATGGTTCGTTCATGTATGTCGGCTCAGACCTCAAGGACTACTGGTACGTCGTGAATCCGATGACGGGCGATCTAATCACGACGGTCCGGTCGCCCCAGAGCCCCAACGCGCATAACCTGAATCTAAGCCCGGACGGCAGCATCGCCTTCATGGCTCCCAACGGCCCAGTCATGGGGATTGCCGATACGACGACGCACACGCTCCTAAGGACGATCACCTTCCCAGACAACATCCGCGTCTTTGTCGTGAATCACGACGCCTCGCTGATCTATTCGAACACTAACAATCTGCTTGGTTTCGTCATCGCCGATGTTAAGTCGGGCGAAATCCTCCACAAGGTCGAGGTGGAGGGCTTCGGTTGGCGCGAGATGTGGAATGTTAGTCCGCGCCCGAGAGTTCCGCATGGTTGTCCGAGCCATGGAATTGCGCTGACCAACGATGAAACAGAGGTGTGGGTCTGCGATGGCATCAACAATTACATTCACATCTTCGACAACACCATAACGCCGCCGAAACAAATCGAGAGCATCAAGACATCCGCGGGCCCGTTCTGGATCACGGTGGGCCTAGATGGAAATTTGGCATATGTCTCATCCGGAGATGTCATCGACATCAAGACACGGAAGATCGTCGGACAATTGAAGGATGAATACGGCCGCCCGATGTACAGCGAGAAGCTCCTGGACATGGTCTTTACGAATGGGAAACTGACCCGCGTGGCGAATCAGTTCGGCAACGGAATTGCTGTCGCTGCAGCGCCCGATGCAAGGGCGTCAGCCGGAAACAAGTGACGCAAAACTCAACCGGGGTGGGAAGCGGGCGCGTCAGCCGGAACGTGTAAAACGTCGGGGCCGGAAGGAACAGATCGAGGAGGTAAAAAAGACTCGGGCAGAGGCGGACGTGCAGATTAAGTCTTCCTGCTTCTGTCAGCCAGGAATCTAACCAAGACCTCCCCGCGAATCGAATCGGAACGATTGAATTTCCTATCAACAAACGATGAATTGATCCCGTCTTCGTAAGTGTATTCCGAGTCGCATTTGGGACAGTTTGGTAGATCGCTCATGGTGGGTTCGTGTTTCTGGTCTAATAGATCGTTTCTCGCCGCGAAGTCCAAGCGTTTCCATCACGCACTCGTGTCACACGCCGGAAGTAGCGGCTTTACGCCCTTCTAGGTGTTCGTCAATCTTCGGGATGCATGGAGTCGAGGGTATCTTCTATTCCGATGTCTATTTCGGTTTGCACGTATTGTCGCTTGATCCTTTGGGGAAACCCTTCAATAGTCGGTATTCAACTATGGTAGACTTTTGGTTGGCGATGAAATCGTATGCGTACGGAATTGGCTGGTTGGTTATTTCGTGCACGTTTTCGATTATTGGATACAAATTGTTCGATTACTTTACTCCGATTGACTTTAAGACGGAATTGGAGAAGGGGAATGTGGCCTTCGCTTTGATGATCGGACTGTTCTTGCTGGGATTGACCTTTGGAATCTTGTTTCTTGCGGCGAGCTTGGCGTGATCGTAGCTCTGCGGAAAATGTGGACGAATTGGTGGAGTCGTCCGGCTAGAAGGAATCTCGCTGCATGGACCTTGCTCGGTTTGTGCGCGATGATACTCAGTTCCGTTTTGGTAGCTGGCTTTGGGGCGTTGGCGCGACGTTCAGGGAACATTCGATTAAGCGCTAGCGGTCGAGCCGACCATCCCTCTTACGGGAATAGATTGGACCCTTTGATTGCTGGAGTCGCCGCTGATCAAATGCCGCCTCATTGGGACTGGCGATTGCTGAAGGCGATGGTTGAGAAGGAAAGTAGTTATAATCCTAAGGCGCTCAGTGCAGGTGGAGCGGTTGGTTTAGGACAGCTATTGCCGAACACTGCGCGTAGTCTAGGTCTCAGTCGTCGGCAGTTTTATGATCCTGAGAAAAATTTGACCGCCGCTGCTAGGTATTTGAGAATTCAGTACGATCGATATCACGCTGTTTCTGACGACGCTCCGGTTTGGCTGCGCACGCGTCTGGCGATCGCCAGCTACAATGCTGGGGCGGCGAGGGTGCGGGCAGTTGTAAAGGTGAGAGGTGAGAGAAGTTGGTCGCGGATTAGTCGAGATTTACCCGTTTCGACTGTTCGGCATGTTAATACGATTGTCGATAAGCTGTATCCGCGTTTCGTCGATCTCCATAGCAACTCATTTCGTCCGCGTATCGGGAATTGGAAGTCTAGCCTTCGGTTTTTCAGTGACGTCCAATGAGCGAATCGGAAGCGGTACAGCTTTAAGGGTATCTGAATGCCGATAGGCTCCATCTTGTTGTAAATTGACCTTTCTGTTAATCCAAGGGCACGTGAGATTTCCGCTTTTTCATATACTCGAAAGGCCTTCTCGCATCGCTTCGATAGCGTGTTTTGCGTCGTTCTGCTGAATGAGGATAGTCATTTCAAGCTCGGCCGCGGTGGTTGGATTCCTTTTTCGCTTATTGGTTCTTACCAGAAGCAATCAAATTCGCAAATGCTGCGTTGATTTCCTATCAACCCCAGCGAATTGAATCGGAACAATTGAATTCCCTATCAAAGTGTCGCGGCGGCTGCGCCGCTAAAAAGCAAATTTCTATCTGTAATTGGCCTTCCGGCATGGCTACGGGTAGGCCGCGCCGGTGTGTTCTTTACCCCTATATGAGGTAGAGTATACATGAGCCCTTCGAAGGGCCTCCACCGCGATAGGTCCCCTGCTTAAGACCCTGCTCCCCGGTGTTGCCCACCAACAAAAAGCCCTGAGCAAACTCCTCAGGATGCCCAGGGCTGGCACCCCAAACGGGCACCCCAAACGGGGCACCCCAAACGGGCACACCAAACGGGGTCATATCTTCATTATTGACAAAATCAGCCTTTATTAGCTTTGCCATCGATCGTTCTGTTCCGAGGCGCAGAGACGACATGACCGTACTCGATGAGAATCGGACTGCCACAGCCGAAACTACGTTCTGAGCTACGCCCTCATATAAAATACTCGAGTCTGGATTACCGCCATTTTCAAAAACTACACTTTTAAGGGCGCTCTTCTTGGCTTCGGATTTCAGACGGCAATGCTTGGTTAGCTGCAGTTTAGGAATGGGGCGACCGGCATGTGTGAGTCGGTATGCGAGATGGTTGGAGTTGATATATGCAGAAGCTTGAAAGAAAAAGGAAAGCCTTTTGTCAATAATGAAGATATGACCCCATTTTCTTTTCATTTTATTTTTCACATTTGCATCAGACATTCTCCAGTCAGCACAGGTGAGTTTGCATGATCTGGAAACATCCAGCTTATCGGATCTCCGCAAATCGAGAGTTCAAGGAACTCTGCTACCTGCAGGAGAAATAGAGCCCTACAGATCAACCTACAAAGGAGACAGCGGTGGTCCACTCATGGTCCATGACAACGAATCTAATAATTGGATACAACTAGGTATCACCAGCTTCAGCCCAGGAAATAAAGCAGAGGATCCGATTTCCTTTTTCACTCGTGTTTCTTCCTACAAGGATTGGATCGACGAGATTGTGGAAAACGATTTCCACCACTGGCTTGGGGAATGGAAGTTAGAAAAGCTCTACGACTATGATCTAGACGGCTATCAACCAGCCCTGGAGTGGATACTAGGATTAAATCCTGTCGATGCGGATCCAGACTGGTCGTACAATTTAACACAACTCGAATTGAACGAATCAAAGACCTTCGTACTACCTATGACCATTCGCGATTCACTGCCAAGGTTGTTTCTGGATTTACAAACTTCGACCGATTTGATCGAATGGAATACCATAGATTTCCCATATTTCGACTGGGCATCAACCCCTGCAG
>JAPUIP010000405.1 GCA_027296925.1 Candidatus Poribacteria bacterium
CCGTGTACGCATCGGCGTAGACGACCGGGCCGTCCAACGATAGCCCCGCCTGCTTTCCGAGAAAGAAGTTGCCTCCAAGTGAATCCTGATGAACCGCCCATGAGACCTTAAAAACCATGACGCCGCCGTCCTCAAATCTCACCCAGGCGGCGCCAAATTCCTCGACATCCATCTCCGCCCACCGCGGGTCTTGACGGGCGAGGTGATCCGCTGTGACCGCCGAAACCCGTACCGGCTTGGGATACCCCATCACAAACAGCGCATTGTGCATGTTATAAACGCCGATGTCTACAATGGCGCCGGCGCCGGCGGTTTTCTGATAGATGAAGGTGCGTCCGGGGATGCCGCGCCGGCGACACACTGACGTTTCGGTGTAGTAGATGTCCCCCAGAATCCCTTCATCAACGACCTTTTTGGCAAAGCGGACATGCGGGCGAAAACTGCTGTGAAGGCCAATTTGCAGGATTTTGCCGGACGCCTTCGCCGCCCGAACCATCGCTGTGGCATCAGCAAGGGTCGCCGCCATCGGCTTTTCACAGAACACATGCTTCCCCGCCTGCAACGCTGCGACGGTGGGACGCCGATGCCCCTGGTTGTATGTGCAAACGCTGACGACATCAATGCCGTCCATCTCAAGCATCTTGTTGTAGCTCGTGAAAGCGTGTTTCTTGGGAACGTCCCACTCTTCGGCGGCCTGCAGCGCCTTCTCCTTGAAGATGTCACAGACCGCAACGATCTCAAAGCCACCGACGCTCATATAGGTCTTCTGATGCCACCGCGAGATGCCACCGGTGCCGATAATACCCACTCTGATCTTGTTCATGTGTTTGACTCCACAAAAGCGTAAAAGGTGAAACGTCAGATGAATTGTACTTCTTACGCTTTACGTTTTACTCATTACTCATCAAGTCGCGATCGATTTGTCGATTTTAATTGACTTCATTTACCCCGTAACCAAATTCCCTACTTCAGCCGGATAATCTCCCGTTGTGCGTCTGTGAGGTTATCCATGACACGGTCGCTGAAGACCAGCCCCTGACCGCCCCAATCCGGCATGTAGCCGATACTGTGGCAATAGTAAAGGGTCCGGCGGGGACGATTAGAGACGTTTATCATCGAACCGTGAGTCAATGCCTCAGTGAAAATAATAGCGTCACCCGCTTTGGCAGGGATTGGCGTCAGGACGGGATTTTCGTTGGGGTGGCTGCCCCACGGTTTGGGAAAGTTGCTCTTGTGGGCTCCGGGAATAACTGCGAAGCAGCCATCCTCAACATCGCAATCCAACATCGGAAACACCGCTTTGGTCAATGTTGAAACCATCTGACCGTTGCGGCAGTGATATTGGCATTTCGGGATGATCGGGGTGCCGTGCATGTGTAGCCCTGTATACCCACCGCCCCACCGGTAGATGGTATAGGTATGGTTGAGCCGGTACGGCCCGCCGGTGACGCCTTCGATGACAGACAACACTTCCGGAATATCAATCACTGGGATGAACGCCGGATCGCTCTCGAGGATATTGGAGATGTACAACTCCTTTTCCGTTTTGGGGGTGCCGAGACATAGAGGCGGTGGAAACTCGTCCGGCGGCATGTTTTCAAAGCGATCCAACGCCTTGTTACACGCCGCTACGACGGATTGAGGGACCACGTCCTTCAACACAATGTAGCCCTGCAGGTCAAATAGATATTTCTGTTCGTCTGTCACTGTTGATGCTCCTTATCTACGATGAATTTGTGCTGAGTTGAGATTGAATTGCCAATATCGTGACAAAGACATTGAAGATTGAAAATTGAAGATTCATCCAAGCGGCTTAATGAGTGTGATCGTTAATAGAAAATATTCAATTCCTCTCGACATGACTCATGCAGACAGCGCACTCAGTCATCGGCCTCCGGTGGATCGAGTATCTCGATCTGATGCCGGTCGGCACTTTCCAAAAAGGCACGCGCCCACCGAAACGTGAGATCTGCCAGATCCAATCCAATCAGGCCCCGCACCTCTGGCGTGTCCAGCATCTGTAGATATGTCTCCCCACGTTTTGAGCGAGCAAGCCAATCATTCGCCAGACCGAGAATTTGAAGAATCAGAGTGGGCGAAACCTGCAACGGCTTTCCTTCTATTTCCCTGGAAAATTGCTCGGTTTCTGTCTGAACATCGATCGGCTCCGCTTCTCTTAGCGCTTGCGTGGCTTCAAATCTCATTTCACTCGGAATCTCTGCAGGAATCTCAACATCTTCCGATTGAGGCGAAGCGCTATTCGGTGTCGGCTGATTATCGAACAGCTCAATGACCTGTTTGGCGGCTATCTGTTCGGCGTGTTTCTTACTGCCAGAAATTGAGGACGGCGTGGTGTGCGCGTGCTCGCCGTATTGAACCATAACCCTCCAAAGGGGCTGGTGGGGAGTCCCGCGTTGCTCCGTATGATAACTCGGCGGTCCCAGACCACGCCTCATGCACAGCGTTTGTAAGGCACCTTTGTAGTTTTCTTTTAGTTTCTCTCCATTCTTGTTCTTTGACGACGGTTCATCCCCTCCCAATTCAGGCGATTCTTGGCTTGTCGAGCGTTCTAGCGCTGCCAGTTCATCCGCCGTATCGGGTGCCGCCTTCAGTTTCGCCGTGCGCTGAGCACGCTTCTTGGCTGCAGGCTCAGGGGGGTCAGGTGGCTTCGCAAAAAAGCCTCGAACCTGGTTGACATATCCCTGTCCGTGTTTCAAAATTCCCTGTGAAATGGCATAGATTTGAGCATCGGAGAGATCTTCGTCCGCCACCATTTTTTGACGATAGTCGAGCGCCTCTTTGAAAAACTCTAACGTCTCATCCGCAATCGCGCCGGCACTCCACACGGCGATGAAGGTTTGGAGTTTCTGGTAGGGGGGACGTTTGCCACCGGTTTCGATGACCACGCTGTTGGTGTCGATAGCTCGCTGAACGAGCATTAAAAAGCAGCTTTTGACCAGCGCGTGCGTCATCCGATCGGCGTTAACGTATTCCGCTTTACTGGCAGGCAACGCCTCGTGCAATTGCTCAAGGCATTCTTGCATGGACTGAAGTTGACCTCGGGTGGGATTGAACGAGTCGGTGGCGAAATCGGGTCTGTTCAGAGGCGGTTTTGTCATCTTGATTTCCTTCATATCTTGCAATGGCATGGCGAAACGTGGGCGTGACGGTCTATTCTTGCATGAAGGATATTATACACTTTCTCGACGTTCTGTCAACAAAAATTGAAAATCGTGCGGATATATGTCGGAAACGCCTCACGGCCACTGGGTTTCAAACGCATCGGTTCCGTCACCGTACACCAGCTTTCCATAAGTTTCCCAGAGCGATAAACGCTCCGGATCACGTTCTGCCCCCTTCAGGGCAATCAGATTTTCCTCCAGTTGCGCGACCGTCGCAGGCGAAGTGGAGGCAAGATGGACAGCGGGATGGTGCAGGACATACCGGTAGCAATCCGCGGCGCTTGGCACCGGTCCGTCCCAATCCCGATGCCCCGTCAACAGCGACCCCCAGCGTGTACACGTAAATGCGACAACCGGAATTCCAGCCGCTTCAGCCCGGGGCAGCACCTGCGCCTCTGATTTCCGATGCGCCATATTATAGCGATGCATCAATATCTCGATTCGCCCGCTTTCAATCAGATCGACCGCCAGCGGTCGGTTGTGCGTCGTAGCACCGACATAGCGGATGAGTCCCTGCTCCTTCCAGCGGTGGAGCTCGTCAAACACGCCGTCCGGCCCCAGCAGCATTTCTATGTCATCTCCGGGCGCAACATATTCCGCATAGAACACATCAATCACTTCCACGTCCAATCGCCGGCGCACCCCATCCAGGTAGCCGCGCAGCACTTTGGGGTCGCGGGATTCGCTTCCTGTCGCCACGACAATCGTCTCACGATTGGCTTGCAACAGCGGTTTCAGCCCAGTGCGGAGTGCGGCAAAAGAGAGATTATAGAAAAAGAAGTAATTGACACCGGCATCATGGGCGACGGCGACACAACCGTCCTCCATCTCTGGATTTCCAGACAGACCGAGCGGCTGTACGGGTTGAGCCTCCAGTGTCGTTATCTGATTGGATTTTGCCATGGGCGACTCCTTTATTCGAGGTTCAGAGTTGATATGTTGAGCGCGTACACTGTAAATTATGTTTTGACTGTCATGCTGAGCGGAGCGAAGCATCTCAATATCCAGATTCTTCGCAAAGCCTCAGAATGACAATGTGTCAAAACTTATTTGACAGAGCAGTAGTATGAGTTTTCTGCTAACCATTTTTGATACATAATCGTAGGGGCGCAGGGCGCGGCAAGCGGCGCCAGCGAATTTTCCATACAGCCCGACGTTCCGCCAAGTTTTAGCCGGTCGTATCCAAAATGTCTCAGCATCCAGCGAAACGCACTCTCCTCACGGATGACCATCCGGAAACTCCGGCCCGCTCGCAACGAAGCCAACAATCCGGCTAGCATATCCGCAGGCGTTGATATTTCAACCGGCACCGCATCGATCTTGGCCAGCACCTGCGATTCTAAATCTGGGTTGGCATTGAAAATCGCTTCGATTTCCGCCGCTTTCACGCGCTTGATGCCGTCGATAACTGAATGAAATCCCAGGACGACGCCGCTGATGCCTCGCAATCGCGCAAGCGCTGGCGTGAGATTCTTTTCATAAATGTCGTTCCATGTCTGCTCCACTTCGCCCTCCCAACAGCCTTCGCTTAAAACCTGGGCTACTGTTGACAAAGTATACCTGATTTCTCAAAAACACTCAAGAGGAACGCCCCAATTTTTTTCATAGACATCGTACAGAATGTGTGATAACATAGCTTCCAACGTGTTTGGTGTCTGTGCCTACCGTTTTTTGGGTTCTGGAGCACAGTGGAAATGGAGGAAATATCGTATGGCTGTCGAACAGACGGTAGAAGATAAATCCCAAGAAGTACGTGCTCAATCCACGGCACACGAAATCGGGGTGAAAAAGGCTCCGACGCCCCCGTTAGAGAGTGGGGACCGGCTGACACGGTGCGAATTTGAGCGGCGTTATCATGCAATGCCGCATATCAAGAAAGCTGAACTCATTGAAGGAGTGGTATACGTGTCGTCACCGGTGCGATTTGAAAGTCACGGTGAGCCGCATGCTCATGTTATCCGAATTTTCGTTTCAAAAGGAGATCACGATGGAAACGCTCGATACCAGTCAATCCACGCGCGGAACACCGCAAACGCAGCCTGGCGGGGATGCAAAAACCATCAACATTATCGACTGCGACGTGCATCATTCAACCACGAAACAGGAGGATCTGTTTCCCTATCTGCCGCGGCATTACGTGGAGCATATCAAGGACTTTGGCACCATGATGCCGGGGGGTGGGTACACAAACATGCCACGCGGAGGATGTCGTGCCGAACTGTGGGAAGGTCAGGACCAGCATCCGGGCGGTAACATCGAACTCGCCCGAGAGAAACACCTTGACGCCTATCAAATCGACGTCGCCGTTCTGACCGGTTCGAGTGTTTACGGTGCCGCGGTCCATCCGAATTCGGATTATGGGGCGGCGATGTGCCGGGCGTTTAATGACTGGACGCTTGAAACGTGGGTGAAGGCGGACTCACGCTTCAGGGCATCGATTGCCATCGCGCCAACAGACCCACAGCAGGCGGCAACGGAAATTCATCGACTTGGTGAGCATCCGTCAGTCTTTCAGGTGATTATGCCCGCCGGGGCGCGTATGCCTTTTGGCAACCGGTTTTATCACCCGATTTATGAGGCGGCTCAAGAACACGACCTGCCGGTGTGTGTGCACTTTGGCGCGGAAGGCACCGGCGTCGCTAACGCCCCCACCGCAGCCGGATACCCGTCGTACTATCTGGAGATGCGGATGGCGCGTCCACAGATCGCGATGGCACACGTCGTCAGCCTGATCTGTGAAGGCGTTTTTGAGAAGTTTCCGGATCTTAAATTTCTCTTTATCGAGCACGATACGTTCTGGGTGCCGGGGCTGATGTGGCACATGGATGCCGATTGGAAATCCGTACGAGATTATACCCCTTGGGTCAAGCGGCTGCCGAGTGAGTACATTCGCCAACACATCCGTTTTGGATCGCAGCCGGTGGAGCAGCCCCCAACTCGCGCCGATCTGAAGAAATTCCTCGAATGGTTGCACGCCGACGAAATCCTCGTCTACGCGAGCGATTATCCGCACTGGGATTGGGATAATCCGACGACGCTCCTGCCCGGAATCTCCGCCGCGCTCAAGCGCCGTGTTTTCGTTGAAACCGCTTCTGAACTGTACGGGCGACGATTGCAGCTGGGAGATGCGGTCATGGAACGCGCTGCGTGAGGTGAGAAAGGGGAAAGCGTAATGAAACGCTACGTTGTCGCAAAAGTAGAAGAACTGCCCCCCGGCGAGCGGAAAATTGTGCCGGTGGGTGGGAAGGGCGGAATCGGTGTATTCAACGTTGGCGGGACGTTTTACGCGCTCAGAAATATGTGCCCGCATAGAGGCGGCCCCCTTTGCCAAGGACGCCTTCGTCCCCATATCATTTCGAGCGGCACGTATCAGACCGAGTTTGAACGCGAAAACGAGATTATCAAATGCTCATGGCACCAATGGGAATTTGACATCAAAACGGGGAGAGCGCTCTATGACCCGCGCATGCGTGTCAAAACTTACCCCGTTACCGTCGAAGCCGACGAGGTCATCCTGCATCTTGATTCGTAGGGGCGTTTAATTGAACGCCCCATACGCATCAAGTTAAGGCTCTTCCTGCCGGATTTATGGCGTGTCAACGCCTTGAACTGAAGTTCATGTTGAAGATCAGTCCACTTTATAAATGAGTGGACTTCAGCGGCGAGAAATCGCCTAACGGCGAACCCAAATGCGAAACGTGCTTTGCAACGCCAAATCCAAAGAGGAAGAGAAGGTGAATCGAAGCCAATTTTTAGGGCTTATGCTCATCGGCATGGTCATGTTAAGCGGTGGCGCCTTATGGGTCAATGTTTGGGGGCAGGCGCCCGAAAAACCCCAAATCGCTTTCCGCACCAGGCGAAATGGACTCTCGGAGATTTTTCTCATGGATATCGATGGGAAAAACCCGCGAAACCTGACAAAGGGAATTGTCGAGGATGGGGCCCCAACGTGGTCACCGGACGGCAAAAGGATTGCTTTCTGGTCCAAACGAGGAA
>JAPUIP010000406.1 GCA_027296925.1 Candidatus Poribacteria bacterium
ATTGTGATAGGCCCGCAAAGAGGCATTCACCGGCTGTTTGCCAACTGTGAGGACCTTGCCGATACCGCCACCGATTGGAATAGTCCATTGCTGTCTGCTGGTAGCGGACCAGTTGGCTGTAATCGTTGAGGCGCTGGAAAGATACCAACCGTCCTTCATGTTGTAGTTCAGAAATGGCTGGATAGCCGTAAGGTTCACTTCCGGGTCGTTCCCGGCATAGGACCAAAGCTGAGTGACCAGACCGCCGTACACCCAGGGGCCGTCCATTTTCAAGGCAATAAACGCAGGTCCGGCAGACCAATTGTCAGATCCAAACCTATTGTCCGGGCCGGAATTCGTGGGAAACTCCAGATAGGGACCCAATCCCACGATCCAGCCCCCTACCTCATCCTTGGGAGAGAAGAATCCCTGAAACTGGAGATTGGCAAGTCCATGGTTTCGGTTCTGGCCATCTATCAAAGGGGGTTGAGCAACGAGCGGGATAATGGATCGCGCGATAAAATTCCAGTCGTCATTGAGACTCAATGGAATGACGGGCTGGATAAGCAGCGTATTTTGTGTCTTTCCTTTGGGCCCTGTTTCAAAGAACGTATTGTACTGAAACGGCAGACTGATTAGATCCGCAACGGGGTTCTGCGTTTTCTTGGCTAAATCACTTGCGCTTTGCTCTGCTTTTTCCTGGGCATGGCCCATGGAACATAGCAGTCCGACGATCACAATGGTTGTTATTGTCCTAATCATTTCAATCCTCTTCTTTTTCAAATATCACTCGGCTGAAGATCATTGTCAAATACCTTGAGTGAGATTACCTGCACTTCTTCACTCCTCCATTTTAGTTTCCTCCTCAACCTTCTCCAGAGGATGCGATGCATTCAGTCTCGACTCTTTCACCCTGCTGGAATCGTGACCAGCGGCGTGCCCGCGGGGCCGCCGGTTTCGGTTAGGCTGAACAGGATCATCAGAAAGGTGAGCATGCCTTTGGAGCGCGGGTCGCGATCATCGATCCAGAACCAATGATCACGGTATTTCACACTCACGTACGCATCAGTCGGTTTATCCTCACTGCAGCGCACTTGAATGACACTGGCGACCTCCGGCACTGCGCCCGCGCTCTTTGCCAACACCGGCAGGACACGTCCTTCATCCAGGTCTGTTTGTGGGACATCCACATGCGTCGACATCTCCATCAGGATTTCCAAGATAGAGCGGCTCAACACGGCCAGCTCACCGGGGGATTTCGACAGACGCCCATAGACCAAGGCGAACTCGTTGGCGTCCGTAGCGAGACCCAGCAGTTGTCTGACCGTGGCCATGTCTTCACGTGCCCGCTCGTCTGAGGGGTGCTCAAAGAACATGATCGTGGCCAGCTTGTCTTCCCTTCTTTCGACGCGCATGCCAACGCCGCCCGACTGCTGCAGGCGCCGTAATGCCGAGATCAGGCGGTAGAAATCCGGGTCGGCCTCGCGAGAAAGGGCCATGGTGCCGGCCCGATTGTCAATGCCGTTGACCGACTGCACGCACACAACAAAGATTCGATCAATCGGCCAACCCGCCTGCACGAGCGAAAAGATGGCCCCTGGAGGGATGGGGGTGAGCAAATTGCGTGTGAACTGCTCGCCGGTGAGGGGGCTGTAGGTAATCGTGGGCCGATCCACATACCGACCTGTTACGCCCAAGGCCTGGCTGTCCGCCGGAAAAAACTCGTTCCAGGACGCACGGGCGTTGACTGACGTTTCTAACGAGTACTGGGTGATGATCGACGAAACGTCCAGGAAGACAGGTGCATCCGAATAGCGGAGTTTGACCAGATTCAGCAGCATCTGTCTTTTCCACGAGTCCGAAATAGCGCTCGTGTAGTCAAACCGATCCCGCGAAATCGTCCCGGGACCTACAGTACGGCACCCTGTCACGGCCAAGCTGAACCCCAGCAGGGTGGCGCAGAGAACCGCTCTTCTGCCTGATTTGGCCCACACGGGTGATCCTGTTCGAATCAGCCAGGCGTTCTCTCTCTGACCCGTCTCTTTAATCGAGGTCACCATGATTGAGCCCCTTGATTATTGATAGTCTCTGTTGACTTTCGACTTTTCACTCTTCACTTTTCAACGCCGGAGTTGTCTTCCGCCGACCCGGCGTCCGATGGCTCCAGACCCTCGACTCAGCCTGTGGCTTTGCTGGCGCGACTGGAAGCTTCGGTTGAGGTCTCTCTGAACACCGCAACTTTCCGTGCCTCCAAGACGAACGTTTCTTCCACTCCGCTATCCGAGAAGCCATGCAGTTGCGAATAGGCAGATTCGTCGGTGGAATTCGGGATGCCGTACCATTCATCGAAGCCCTGATCCGTGGGGAATCGGCCCATGGTGCGACCCAAGTGCCACTTGCCGAACATGCCCTTCCTCTTGACCTTGACATCAATTGCGTCGAGGCCAAGTCGATCGCTCCGCAATGCTTCGATCTGTTCAGAACTGAAGTCTTCGGATGCTGTGGCGCCGAGTCGGGCCAGATTTGCCTCGCCATGAAGATAGAGGTTCGGGGTCGCCGGCATAGCGGGGCCCGATGAGCAACCGGAGAGGCACATGCCGCATGTCATCGCCCAGATCGCAACCATCGCGCAACCAAATGGAGTACGAATCACCTCACTCATGTGGACCTTGTCTCGCTCCGTTTGGTTGAAAAAGCCTTCATACAAACTTAGAACCCCTTTGCTTCTCCAATCACGGAATCACAATAATGAGCCCAAGGATGGCATTGAACTGCCAGAGAACGTCCGAACTCCCTACGACCAGACAGGTCCCTCCGGCGCAGAAGGCTGCGGAGTCACGCTCAATCAAGGTACCCAGCGCCCGCGCTTCGGCACGAAGGCCGATGCGGTCGCTCACGAAGTACTTCACGCCTCCCCCGATGCCAAAAGAGAAATCGGTTTCCGAACTCACGCCGGAGGCCTCCGGATTGAAGTGTGTGGCACCGAGCGAGGCGGCAATGAAGGGCTTTAGGTTATTGCGTTCATTGACCACGACGCTACCGCCGATGTGATAGTAGTCCACATCCATGGCAAAGAGACTGGCACTCGAAAAGGCACCGCTTCCCTCTAGTTCGGTCTCTTGCCGAGAAAAAAAGATCTCCGTCTGCGTCCCCGACCCCTCTTTACCAAAGCCCAGAATGAAACCGAAATTCGACGTCTCTTTCAACTCTAACGTCGCCCCGGTGGTAGCGTCATCCAGTTCTCCGCCGGTCTGATACCCGGTAAAGGGCGTAATCTCCACGCGCCCCTGACTCATGGATACGAAAAGCAGGACACTCAGTAAAACAATTATCACTCTCATTTTCGGTGCCTCCAAAGATCTACTCAATTGCGTTTTCGCTGAAAAGGCCAGCGCTCGACTCAGTGAAAAACTAAAAGTGATAAGTGAAAAGTTGACGGACCATCTTTCATTTTTCACTTGCTCGGCGTTCGATGTTCAAAGTTCATTCCTTGTCTTTTATTTGATTAATGGCAGTGATGCCGCGATCTGTAAGTCAATCGCCGTGTTTATTTGATTTTCTATTTGGAAGAAGCGAATGGCCTTTTTCGCTGTGATGACTGCAGCGAACTTCGAAAAATACGTACGTTTTAGTTTTGTTCTGCTTTCTTCCAAGGACAACGAATTCTC
>JAPUIP010000407.1 GCA_027296925.1 Candidatus Poribacteria bacterium
GCAGCCCCGGAAAGACTGCTGAGTTGAACTTCTTGGCTAGATCAGGATCATTCGAGAGGATCATGCCGCCGCGCCCGCCGCGCAGAGATTTGTGCGTCGTCGTTGTGACCACGTGGGCATGGGGCTGTGGGTTCGGATGAACGCCGGCCGCCACCAGACCGGCGAAGTGAGCCATATCGACCTGGAGGTACGCGCCAACTTCGTCGGCAATCTGCCGGAAGCGCTGGAAATCGACGGTTCGCGGATAGGCCGACCCGCCGGCAATGATCAGCTTAGGACGATGTTCCCGCGCAAGCCGCGCGACCTCGTCGAAATCGATCAGGCTGTCCTCGCGGCTCACACCATATTGTACCGAATTGAACCACTTTCCGGACACGTTTGGTCGCGCGCCGTGGGTCAGGTGTCCACCTGCGGACAGCGCCAGACCCATGATGGTGTCGCCAGGCTGGCAGAGCGCCAATAGAACGGCTTGGTTGGCCTGCGAGCCGCCATGCGGTTGCACGTTCACGAAGTCGCAGTCAAACAACTGCTTGGCTCGATCGATCGCGAGCTGTTCGACAGCATCCGCGAACTCACAACCGCCATAGTAGCGCCGAGAGGGCAGGCCCTCTGCTACCCTATTGGTCAGCACCGAGCCTTGGGCATCGAGTACAGCGCGGGAAACATAATTCGCCGAGGCAACCAACTCGATATAATTCTGCTGACGATGAAGCTCGCCACGTAAGGCCAGGCCCAACTCGGGATCAACCTGGTTGAGAGTCGACGCAAAAAACGACTTTTCATGGGTACCCTGGACTGCAGCATCCGCAAAGGTCATTTTGAGAATCATCCACTGATCTAAATGTTTACGGCCCATCCGCAATACGTTCTCTGATCCAGATTCTTGAGCCAAAATCACGAGGACGCCTTGCGTACCGTTCGCATAAACCTATCATCAGTGATCTCATGTCATCCAATTCTATTTGTTGACGATTCTATAACGGGAGGGATTTTCGACCCCGCAGGCTGCGAAATGCCACACCCCGGCTCAAGCCGATTTGCTCTAACAAAGCTCGTCCACGAGCTTGGGCAAAATACATAATTGTGGCTGTTATGTTTGATCCGACAAAATCAATGTCCCCGCAGCCGAAAACATACCGGCCATACCATTGACCAGCGAGAGATTGACGTTGGGCACTTGGCGTTCGCCGCACTCTCCGCGCAGTTGCCGAACGGTCTCGATGATGGCAAAGATTCCGTACATCCCGGTGTGAGTGTACGAGAGACCACCCCCGTTGGTATTGATGGTCAACGAACCACCAGGAGTGGAGCGACCTTCTGCGAAGAAATCCACACCTTCCCCGGGCTCGGCGAAGCCTAGTGATTCCAGCATTAGCGGTGGTGCCGACGTAAAATTGTCGTAAAGCATCAGATGGTCGATATCCGAGCGCATGACCCCGGCCATGGTAAAGGCCTTCTTGCCGGAAACCCGGGTAGCCTCGCTGAATGGCAACTTTTTCATTTGGGTCAACATCAGATGTTCGGCCGCTTCCCCCGCCCCCTTGACGAAAACCGGTTTTTTGACGCAGTCCTTGGCGCGGTCAGCCCGCGTCAGCACGACTGCTCCCCCAGCATCGGTTACCAGGCAGCAATTCAGCAGATTTAATGGATAGCAAATCGGCCGCGAGCTGATCACGTCTTCGATGGTAATCGGCTCGCGGAAACGGGCTTTGGGGTTCAGGCCAGCCCAGGCACGAGTGGACACCGCCACCTGAGCCCACTGCTCCAAGGTGGTGCCATATTCGTGCATGTGGCGGGTGGTGATCATCCCGAAGTATGTGGGGGCGTGGCCGAAGCCGTAGGGGAACTCGAACTGACCGCTCAAGCTCTTGTTTATGCAACGCGGAGCTATGCCCACCCGCGAGCGACCGCTCTCGCCGTGCGCGATCACGGCCACGTCGCAAAGCCCATGGTAGAGAGCCACGATGGCGTGGCCGACCATGATCATGAATGATCCTCCCCCCAGCCCCGTACCATCGACATAGCGTGGTATGATGCCTAGCGCCTCCGCCAGCACCGCCGGTGAATGCTGATTGGCGGTGTCGACCCCACCAGGTGCGAATATGCCGTCGATGTCCGCGATTTCCAGTCCCGCGTCCCTAGTGGCGTTGCGGATTGCCTCCATTTGCAGGGTGAGTTGGCTTTTGTGAGGCACGATGCCGATCTCGTCGCTCTCGTCCACACCGACGATGCACACGGAATTAGACAATTCTTTCATGAATCTATCCTTCGGGCCGCTTTCTCTGCGCTAGTCACTCCATCTACACGAGTCTGCCGCCTATCCGCTTCGCCGGTTGAAACAGGGGAATCGTGATATCTTCGGTCAGCTTTTCAAAAACTACTTCAACGGGCATGTCGCACTTCACAACCATGGGATCGGGCTTGATGTGGATCAGGTTGGACATGATCCGCGGCCCTTCGTCGAGTTCAATCATCGCCAGAATGTACGGTGGCTCGATCTTGAATTCGGGATTGAAGGCTTGATAAGCGATCTCAAACGAAAACAGCCGACCCCTTCCACTGGCCTCGATCCAGGTGAGGTTGGGCGAATGGCATTTCGGGCACAGGATGCGCGGATAGAAGAATGGCCCGCAAGCCTCGCAGTTGGGCAACATGAGCTTGTGTTTCTTGAGACCATCCCAATAGGGCTGCGTTTCCGGTGTAATGGGATGGGGAAGAGGACGATTGAGACCTTCCATCGTGGGACGCCTTTTTTCCTTTTTAATCCGGTGCTGAGTTGCGATCCCTACGCTGGGGATCACACGACCACCTGGAACTCAGTGATGTCGTCGGGGACGCGGAGCTTTGCTTCGCTAACTGCCTGGATTTCTTCGGGCGTATAGCCAGGCGCCATTTCCCTTAAGACGAAGCCCGCTTCTGTAACGTCGAAGACGCCCAGATTCGTGACCACCAGATCGACGGCGCCGGCGGCGGTGAGGGGCAGCAAACAACGCTTCCGTAGTCGGGGTTGGCCGTCGCGAGTGGTGTGCTCCATGACGATGAAGACTCGCTGTGCGCCCACCGCAAGGTCCATGGCGCCGCCGATCCCGCCACCTCTTCTCCCGGTGATCTTCCAGTTGGCAAGGTCGCCGTTCTCCGCCACCTCATAGGCCCCCATGACGACGGCATCCAAGTGACCGCCACGAATGAGGGCAAAGGATTCATCATGGTCAATGATCGCGGCACCGGGAAGGAGAGTCGTGTACGTGTTACTAGCGTTAGTTAAGTGAAAGTCTTCCTTGCCCTTCGGAGCCGGCGGGCCGTACCCCAGGACCCCATTTTCGGAGTGAAAGATGATGGTTTGATCCTTGAAGTCATAATTGGCGCACATTGTTGCCATGCCCGCCCCCAGGTTCACCACCCAGCCATCTTCGAATTCCATGGCGATCCTGTTGCATAGGTCTTGGGCGCTCAGAGTTTCCTTTTCCATGGCTCTCGCCTTCCTTTTACGATTTCCCGGACTGCCAATAGGTGCTTTCCCAGATTCCCTCTGGCGGAGAAGGAATCTTGACCAATCTGTCCACGTAAACACCAGGCGTGTTAACTTGGTCGGGTTCGATGGCTCCCGGTTCCGCGATTTCCTTTTCCACTTCGACGATGGTAACTCGTGCCGCGGCCGCCATGAGGGGACCGAAATTCCGTTGGGTCAAGCGGTACTGGAGGTTGCCCCAGGTGTCTGCGCGATAGGCGTGGACGAGGGCATAGTCCGCCCGTAGAGGACCCTCGAGGATATGCTCGCGACCGTCTATCATCCTGTGCTCCTTGCCTTCGGCAATTTCGGTTCCCACGCCGGTCGGCGTGTAGAATCCACCGATGCCGGCACCGCCCGCTCGAATCCTCGCGGCGAAGGTGCCCTGAGGCACCAGTTCAGCCTCGATTTCGCCGGCTTGGTACATCCTATCGAAGCTGGTTGTTATGGAACTCTTGAGTGCGGCGGTGATCGTACAGACCATTTTCTTAACGCGCCGACGCTCGATAAGTTTGCCCGCATCGATTATCCCCTCTCGGAGGTTTCGGCCGCCACCGCCCCGATTGGAGATCACGGTAAGGTTCTTGGCCCCTTGTCGGATCAGTGCGGAGATCAGGTTCTGGGGGGTACCCGGTTCGCCGAAGCCCGAGACCATAATTGTCGCCCCGTCGGGGATGTCGGCCACGGCCTCGTCAACTGTCGAGTAAATCTTGTTCTTCATTCTTTCCGGTCTCCGATTCGCATAACCAACATATCAATTCACCTGCGCTAACAGGAGCCGAGGCAGGAAAAGGATCAAATCCTACCAGACGTCGCTGCAGCCTATGATCGAACAATGTCTTTCCCCCCAAAGCCACCGAAGCGGTCGGTGCCAATGATTTGCGCGTGCCTCATTAATTCACTGGAATCTTCGGGAGCACCCGAGCGGGCCCCCAGAAGGAGGCGAGATCCATACTTCTCCTTGGCCCCAACTCGGCTAGGTTTCCATGGTATGTTCCCTTTTCATTTCCTGTAGTGCTGCGGACAAGGTGTCGACCAGTTGCTGGATTTCCGCTTCTCCCATGACGGTCGAGATTGCCCCCAAGGCAATGTTACTCACCAGAATCCCGTGGTTAAGGAAGTAGCGGACAAGCCATTCCATCCGCTTTTTTTCCACAGGTAACGGATAGAAATCGCCGTAATTTGTGAACCGCCGGTCAGTGAAATGGATGCGAAAGAGCGAGCCAAGACCCGTCGCCTGCCCGGGAATTCCAGCGGCCCGGAACTCCTCGGTAATTCTCTCCCTGGCCTGTTGCCCTAGGCTCGCCAGTCGCATGAAGGCCTCGGGAGTCAGCATCTGCATGGTGGTCAGTCCTGCCGACATGGTGATCGGATTTGCGTTGAAGGTGCCTCCATGCCATATGAGAGGCGCACCCGCCCCCCGCAAATCGAAGACTGCCATCACCTCTTTCTTCCCGGCCACTGCCCCGAACGGGAAACCGCCGCCCACGAATTTTCCGATGGTTGTGAGGTCGGGTTCCACCCCGAGCTCAACCTGGGCGCCCTGGTAGCCCAAGCGAAAACTGACAATCTCGTCATAGATCAGCACCGAGCCGCTGCTTTGGGTGAAGTCGCGTAGAGCCTCCAGGAACTCGCGGGTAGCCGGTATGAGCCCGACGCGGGGCGGCAACGGGTCAACCACGACCGCCGCCAACTCCTCCTTGTGCTGTTCCAGGATCCGCACCGCGGTCACCGGATCGTTGAAAGGGATGACGACGACGTTGCTCAGGACGCAATCGGGAATGCCCCGGGATTCGGGGACGCCCGTCGGCGCGTTCGACCCGTCGCTCCAGTCGTGCGGCGCCGAGCGGATGCTGATATCGACGAAATCGTAAGCCCCGTTGTACCCACCCTCGATTTTGGCGATTTTCGGTCGGCCGGTATACGCCCGTGCAGCCCGTATAGCGGTGATGACGGCTTCCGTACCAGAGTTCACGAAGCGGATGCATTCGAACGACGGAACAGGGGAACAAAGCAACTCCGCCAAGCTAATCTCGGATTCGCTGGCCAAACCATAGCAGAACCCTTTACCAAGCTGCTCTTCAACGCTCTCAACAATTGCGGGGTGTGCGTGCCCATGTATCAACACGCTGTAATTGTTCTGAAAATCGATACGTTCGACGCCGTCGATGTCGTAAATCCGGCACCCCAATGCGGATGCTGCATAAATCTGGTAGGGAGACGAAAACACAGTCGCGCGCGTATTTCCGCTCACCATCACTTTGCAGGCGCGTTCGTACAGTTGTGCCGATCTGGAACTAGGGTCCGCGAACATCGAAATTCCTTCCTTCCCTGGGCGCCCTCGATAAGTTTATGAAGCCCCCTTGAGGCGGCTCCCGGAATAATGCGATTGCGAAACCGGTACGACGTCTCGTTCGACCGCCCCATGATCGTGCTTCTTGACGGTCGGGCGCTTCTAAACCCATGCGCCGTGCCTTGACATCGTTTCAACAGATCCGCATCAAGCCGGGAGAAGGTTAGAGAATAGCAGGATTGACACTAATAGATATATAATTATAGAACATAACTTATCTAACATGCAACGGTGGCACGGGTTATGTGTTACTGAACTTGTCGTACATCGCGTGTCTCTCGGGCACTCCGCAGTTCCCCTTCGAGCGTCATCCCGGCTCCACAATTGGCGAAGAACAGGTGCATCCTACGAATCGGGGTAAATCAAATACGATGCGCCCTCCTGTCGGAGTAATACCGCTGAGTGATTGAAGTGACTCTGGGGATTCCCACGAAGTTCGAAATGTGATTCTCTGGAGCCTCTACCAGATATGGGGGTTCCAATGGGAACAGCACTCGAGATCCGGG
>JAPUIP010000408.1 GCA_027296925.1 Candidatus Poribacteria bacterium
TGTCCGTGCATGTGACACCTACATCGAACGGATACGCCTGTTATACGGAAAGGAGTTTTCCGAAAATCTCATCGAATTTGACACCGATCTCCCGAACCTGCATCTCCACTGCTTTATTGGCAAACCCGATTTCACGAAAGCAAACCGAAACTATCAACTCTTCTTCCTGAACAAAAGACCCATTCGGAGTAAAATCCTCGGTGCCGCATTGAGCGAAGCAATGCGGTCTATGGTGCCGAAGGATCGATATGCGGTTGCATTTTTGTTTTTGACCATGAGTGCCGAAGAGGTCGATGTCAATGTCCACCCCGCCAAGATTGAGGTGCGATTTAAGAACGAGCGTGCCATCTACAGCGAGGTGGTCCGCCTGCTGAATAGCGGGATTTACAAGAGCAAATATATTCCCAAAATGGAAGCCCGACAGAACGTGTCCTCACGTATCGAGGTCGAGCGCCATGGCCCCCCCCGCAGCGGGAGACAGACGGGGTCGGGGGATGTATCCACGCCTGAAACTCACCAAGCGCCGGCGGACCTCCTCTCTCAGCACACACAGTTCGCATCCCCTACCGCGCAGACAAAACCGCCTGTGCAGCCGCAATATGAAAGTTCTTCGAGCGAACCTGATGCCGGACCAGCGCCCCGCGAGCCGGCGAAACTCGAATCGGTTCAGCCGGCTCACCGTCCGATTCCCGATGGCGTCCATCTCAAACTCCTCGACTTTGAAGGCGTCCAACTGAAAACCAATCTGTTTAATACCTACATCCTTGCAGAGGGTGTGGATCGCGTGTTCTTGATCGATCAACATGTCGCCGCCGAACGTGTGCTTTACGAACGTTTTGTTGAGCAACTGAAAGCCGACGGCATCCCTGTGCAGGGCCTGCTGCTTCCGGCGACCATCGAAGCAACGCCGCAACAGTTGACGGCGCTCGACGCAAACACAGATCTCTTCAAAAAACTCGGCTTTGATGTCGAACGATTCGGTGGAGAAACGATCCTTGTGCGGTCTATTCCCGCAACGCTTCCAACGCGACTTGCTGCTGCGACGGTAACAGATCTCTTGGACCAGTTTGGACTAGCGGTGACGCCCGCCCCGGAGATGCTCGAAGTTGAGGATCGGGCGCTCATCACACTCGCTTGCAAGTCCGCTGTAAAAGCCGGCGACTCATTGACCATGGCGGAGATGGTCAACCTAGTAAAAGAACTCTCGCAGGCAAAATTACCGTTCAACTGTCCGCACGGCCGGCCGATCATTGTGGAGATGAACCGAAGTGAGTTGGAGAGCCGGTTTAAGCGACGTTGAACGGAATATGTCGTCCAACGATAGATTTCGGGTCTAATTCTGTTTGAACACCTCACCCCTCTTGTCAGAAATTATCGAGATATGGGGCGATTCGATCAAAAGGAAGCTTACCCGCGCTGCGGGGCGTCGCAAATTTGTGGGTAAGAATTAGCTATTCTGATTTGAACATGCCGAATGCGAATGCCTCCGGCAACTCTTCGAAAACGATATTGCCTGCGTCATCGGTTTCGAGGAGTGTTGCCATGTAGTCATGCCAACGCACTAATTCCGGACCCTCTCGGCTCTTGAGCCAATCCTGCTCGGAAGGCGCAACCGCGTGCAAGACGAGATGGTCCTCAAAGCGATAGATTGCCATACTCACGTTGTTGTCTTCCATGCCTTTTCCAATTTCGGGCCAGAGGTTGTCATGAGCCACTTTGTATTCCTCGTAACAACCCGGCCGCAGTTTCATAGCCAAACCGATTGAGTACATTTGGGTTCTCCTTTCAGATGGGGGAATGGAGCGCTGGACGGCGAACAAAGGCGACAGTTATTTCATCGATGTTCCCGAGTTAGCCAGCGCCCCGAAGAAGTCTCGGAAGAGAATCGTCTCTGACAAATTGTCACACGCGTTGCAGTGCTCCCATTCAGTCCAGACATACTCAATTCCGAACCATCCACGATATTCGCTGGCCCGCGCGACCTCGAAAACCCGTTTGAAATCTATACTGTTATGGGCAAAGGTCTCTTGCAGTCGCCCTCGACGAGCACCTCGAACATGGAAGTGGCTCGCGTATTGGACCAACGGTTCCACAGCCGTATCCGGCAGACCGATCCGCGTGAAGTGTCCATAGTCTAAGGTCAGCGTCAGGCCAGGGACATGCTGCACCAATTTTTCGGCGAGTTCCGGGCGGGGAACAATGGAGCCGATGTGTGCTTCGACGCCGAAGACCACGCGGTACGCCTTGGCTTGGTCAACGTGCCAGTTCAGTTCTTCAACCGCACGGGCAAAGGAGTCATTGTACGGCTCCGCCTCGAAGTGCGCGCCGGGCAGCCCGGTTACGTGCTTGCACTCGCACTCGGCGGCGTATTCGAGCGTCTTGAGGAACCAGGCGCGAGCCCGCTCCCGCCGCGACACATCGGGGTGGTTAATGGCGTAGGGCCTAAAGTCCAACGCCATCTGAAGAAAAACATCGGCCACCTCGAGACCTCGATCGGCCACCTTCTGTTTCAGTCGTCGGGCGGATTGACTGACGTTGTCGAACTCGCGGGACGGCCAGAGGTGGGAGCGTTCCTCGAACAGGCCGATATCCACACCTTTGAACTCCAGCATGGCAATGAGTTGAAGGACTTGATCATGAGCCAGCAGCGGAAAGGTAAAGTCAGCACAAGCGAGTTTGAGTGTCATAGTGGCTCCATGAATTTTGTTTGACCCGTGGTTTCCCACTCGGCGGCGGTGATGTAGCCGCCATCAACCACCAACGACGTGCCAGTGACGCCGGCGGAGTCTTCGCAGGAAAAGTAGAGCACCGCTCTGGCAATGTCTATCGGTGTGAGGGCGACGCCCATCGGCACGCGGCGGAGGCGGTTCGCCAAAGTAGCCTGGGGGTCGGGCGTTGTGTCCAGGTGGAAGCGCAACATCGGAGTGTCGGTGATTCCCGGGCAGACGCAGTTGCAACGTAGCCCGTCGGCGGCGTAGTCCAGCGCGATAGATCGACTCAACCCTAGCACCGCATGCTTGGAAGTGATGTAGGCTGGGGTTTGGGCTTGTCCGATGAAACTGCCGACCGAACCGATGTTCACCATGTAGCTGCGTTGGTTCTGGCGGAGGTAGGAAAGGCTGTGTTTGAGAGAGAAGAAGATGGATTTGACGTTAACGCCCATTAAGTCGTCCCACTCCTGCTCGGAGTACGCGTGCAGGGGGGCAACGTGGACAACGCCGGCGCAGTTAACGACAATCTGCAAGCCGCCAAAGTGCTCGGCCGTCTTCTCGATGGATTGGCGCACCGCCTCCTCGCGGGCAACGTTGCATTCGAGGAAGATGGCCTGACCGCCGTGAGCGGCGATTGCTTCGACAACCTTCTGGCCGCGCTCGGGCTGTATATCGACCACAGCGACCTTTGCCCCCTCCTCCGCGAAGAGCTCAGCAGTGGCTTCACCCATACCCGAGGCACCGCCGCTGATCCAGGCAATTTGTCCGTCTAGTCGTTTCCGGTTCATAAAATCTTCGTGACCGAACCTCCTTAAAATCGATGATCGACCATCGAGGCTAAAGACAAGAATCTCTGTGCTCGTTCTTTATTTTCGGCATTACGGTGATTCGCAATCGACATTATAGCAAAAGTTCGCAAAAAAAACAATTCCTTTCAGATCTCAGGTTTCCGTTAAGTTCGTGCCATTCCACTTAAATATGCCCCTGCCACAGACGAACGGGCGCAGAGAGAAGAACAAGCCCGCTCGATACTGACGTTCATCAACCCAAGTCGAGAACGGGGGCTCGCGACGAATTGTGGATAAAGTTGGCGGGGACATTTTTCCTAGTCGGGCTCAGGATAAATCTGGTCCCAAGGCATCGGGTCGGTCCGCTCCCAGCCGACCCGGCCGAAGTCTGGACTACTGGAATAGCTGAAGGTATACACGCGCTGAGAGAAGGCCGCTTCGTCCATGGAACACATCATTTCCGCCGTCAACTCGGCATCCAGCCGATGGAAGACATCGGCGAACTGCGGGTCGCCGGCCAAGTTTCGCTGCTCGTCCGGATCTTCGACCAGATTGAACAGATGTGCCCCTCGCGCATACTTGCACAGCTTCCACGTCCCATCGAACAGCATCCATCCGTTGCGTAGCATGCCAACGATGTTGTCTCGCGGTTCGTCGTCGGCAAGCCCCAACCCAGGCAGCGGGCGGGCATCCATGTAGCCCGGTACATGGCACCCGGCCAGACTCAGCATTGTCGCGGTGACGTCGGTGATGCTTACCAGGTCCGGGCAGACTATCGCGTCCTGAACGTCCGGATGGCGCACCAGGAGCGGGATGTGGCAGGCGGATTCGTAGTAAGAGCCCTTGCCAGAAAGTCCGTGGTCGCCCAGGTAATCACCGTGGTCCGACGAAAAGATAATCACCGTATTGTCCAGGATGCCTTTGTTGCGCAGCGCCTCGACAATGCATCCGACCTCATGGTCAATCTGCTTGACCAATCCGGCGTAGTGGGCTCGCTGCTGCAGGTAGTCTTCGCGGGTGGGACGTTTATCGTGGTCGCTGGCGTACCAGGGTTTGCGGGGTGAATCCGAGCGCGAGGGTCGTCTCGGCTGCATCAGCTCAGTGTCTGCCGGTACGCCGGGTAGGGGCTCGGGCATGTTCTCGGGCTGGAAGGTGGCGTATTCCGGCGTGGGGTCATAGGGGTTGTGCGGTCCGGGGAAGCCAACCATCATGGCGAAAGGCGAGTCGCCGTCGTATGCTTGGATAAAGCGTGCCGACTCCTGTCCCACGAAATGGTCTACGGAATATTCCCAGGGGATGGGGCTTATCAGCGCCCCGAAATTCTCATGATACGCCGGCTGGTCCCGGAAGGCGGTCTTGGTATAGCCGTGCGCCTTGAGCAGGTGGTAGTAGTCGTCCTGGATATAGCCCCATAGCTTGTCCTCAGCGATGATACGCCGCTGGAAGCCCAAGCGGTTCTCCCAGGGGTAGAAATGCATCTTGCCGATCGCCGCGGTGTAGTAACCGGCAGTATTCAGTAGCTCAGGCCAGGTCGAAAGCCCACAGGCACGGTAGTCGCCCCGCAAGAATTGACCGTTGTCCAAGACGCCGGTCTTGACGGCATTCATCCCCGTTATCAGCGAGACACGCGCCGGCACACAGACCGGATGCGGAGAAGAGGCGCGGGTATAGCGGAGGCCGTGCGTACCGAGCGCGTCGATATGGGGCGTCTCAATGAAGGCGGCGCCGTAGCCGCTGAGGAAGTCCGCACGCAACTGATCGGGCATGATGAAAACAATATTGGGTTTATCGTTCATAAGGATCTCCTTGCAATTTTTCAGACAAAGCGCCGGATTCTATGGTCGCGTTCTTAGGGCATTTTCAGTTGTGCGACAGTTTCGGCGTCCAAGCCCCCTTCTTCCGCAGCGGATAGATTCTCTGTAACCTCCGAGGCACGCTTCATGCCCAGTACCGCCACACCGATGCGCGGCTCTGATAGCGCGAACCGCACCGCCAGCCGTCGCAGCGCACCCAGGTCGTTATCCACCAGCTCAACCAACTTCTCCAGCCGGGAAAGCACACGCTCGCGCTGGGTCTCGGTCAAGTCCCACGGCCAGAAGAGCCCGTTCTCCGCCCGCCGAAGCGTCAACTCCAGGGGAAGCGACAAAAAGCCCTGATAGAACACGCCGCCGACTGTGACGCCGACGTTGTGCGCGCGTGCTAGCGGCAGCAATTCGTCTTCGGCTGACCAGTCCAACAAGTTGAAGCGGTTGAAACTGAGCGCGACATCAAACTCCCCCGTACCCACCCCTGCGGCGACCTCGGCGAGTCGACCACTCACGCCGATGAACCGTATCCGGCCCTCTCGCTGCAACTGCCGAAACCCATCCACCATTCCGCCGCGTTGGAGAATCACGTCGACGGATTTTCTACCTTCGCCAACCTGTTGGATGTCATGAGCGAGAAGGACATCCACGAACGGCTGTCGTAAGGCCGCCAAGCTTTCTTCAACGCCGGCGACGGTTTCCGCCGCGGTCATCCCCACACGCGGCGCAAGTTTGGTGCAGATGACACAATCGCCGTCGTAACCCGTCAGTGCCTTGCCGATGATCTCTTCGCTGGAGCCGTAGTGGTGCGACGTATCGATGTAGT
>JAPUIP010000409.1 GCA_027296925.1 Candidatus Poribacteria bacterium
GATCAAACAGCAAGCAGTGGCATTGGAATCCGACCGCTTTTCCGTATTTGATTGTCGCACGGACATGATTCGATCCCTTAGGCCCCACGGTAAACAACGTTTCGTAGCCTTTTTGCCTCGCGTCTGCCAGCAGGTATTCCAATTTCCTAACCTTATTTCCACCGCCCAAAGGTCCGCTCAGATCGTCGCGTTTAACCCACAGTGAATCAAATCCAAGCTCATGTCCGAGATGAGTCAGTCGATGGACGGGCGTGGGGAGTTGCCCAAGAGGGAGCCACGCAATTTGCTTGCGTAAGTATGGATATTTCTGAAATAGGATGGGCAGCTCAGTTGGTTGAAACATCGGACTATGCCAAGATATGGAGGAGAGTCACAGAGGCCAATTAACTGCCAATCGGCGCGCGATTCGGTCAGCCAAAGCAGCAATTGTCAATGTCGGCGGAATACCAATCGACGAGGGAAACAAGCTCGCGTCTGTCACAAATAGTCCCTTCACAGCGTGCGCTTCGCCGTAAGTGTCTACCACTGAATGACGGGGATGGCTGCCCATCCGGAGCGTTCCTTGTGGATGGCTAGAGGCAATTAGCATATCATTTGACACGATGCCACGCTGACGAATGACATCAAAATCACTTTCACTTTTGATGGGAATGCGGCGTGTGTAAGGAAGGATAATTTCTCGCGCACCAGCGGCAAATAGAAGCCGGGCGGCATTCACCATTCCTTCGACCAACAACGCTCGGTCACCCCGGCTGAGACGATAACGAATGACTGGATGACCATGTCGATTGACCACCACGCGCCCTGATGAGCGATCATGCAACAACACCAGAAGTGCCGCGATGTGACGGTAGTTCTCCATCAACTCTCGATGCTCATGTCCAAAGGCTGGCATGCTTGCGGCTACCAGCACGGGCGACCCAAAGGCAGGCATAAGAATATAACCACTGTCCGGGTCGCGCTCTAGCTCGAGAAAGTGATTAACATAGTAACTTTGCGTAATGCCTTGATGCGCGTCTATAACGTCGTCGAAAATTCCGCCGACGAAGACCGCCGGATGAAGGTGCAGATTCTTGCCGACCTGCTTTCCCGGATCGGGGAGGCGGCTCTTCAGCCAGAGTTGGGGTGAATTGATTGCCCCCGCTGCCAAAACGACTGCTTGGCAGTCAACCGTGAGTCGATGATTACTGGAACTGCGATCGGAATCTTTTCCGAGTTGAGCGACGACACCAATTGCTCGCCCGTTCTCTACGCGAATTAATTCAGCATGGCAGTTACTGTAGAGACAAGCCCCAGCTTCGAGAGCGCGGGGAATGTAGGTTACATCCATGCTCTGCTTGCCGATTCCCGGCTTAGACTCACGGCATCCGAGGAAACAGCCTACCGAGCAATCTGCACAGGGGCCACGATTATGACGCTGCACAACGCCACGCCACCCCATCGCTTCGCACCCACGACGAATGACGCGATTGAGGTGGTTGACTTGTGCCTCGTCGATTTGCTTGACTCCGAGGGTCGCTTCCACACGGTCTAACTCAGGCGAGAGGTCATGAATCCCCCATTTGTCCAAGATTGGTTCGGGTGTTCGCACGGCATAGCAAAAGTTATGGACGGTTGAGCCACCGACACCGCGTCCTTGAGAGATCAGAATTGAACCATCGCGAGTGGTTCGCATACCCCCATCCCAAAACAGACGATGCAACATCTCCGGTGCATGCCGACTGAACGTCGCTGGCTGGTGGGCATCCCCAGCTTCGAGTACAATCACTGAAAGCCCTGCTTCAGCAAGTTCCTTAGCAGCCACAGCCCCACCCGCACCTGAGCCGATAACACAGACATCAACAGTTTCACTGAGGTCTTGTTGTATGTCACAGCCACGAATGATCATCACCATCACCTTCTCCGTGGCTATAATATCCAAGGAACGTCAAATCTCGTAGCCCGCGAAAAATCCGGCGCCGCAAACCGAAACGACTTTCTGCCCACGTGCGGATGTAGGCTTCTGCACTCTGAGGCGACAATCGTGTAAACAGACGAGGCTTACCGATGAATATCATTGGACACCATTGAAAGAGGTGAAGTGCTTGTCGAAGTTGTCCCCTCAAACCCTCTGGTAGTTTGGCGACAAAATCATCAATGATCACTGTAGGGGCGTAGTCGATTGATTGCCCTTCGCTGGTAGGGGAACGCTTGAACACATCGGGCTGATCGATTCCAACCATGCACGCAATCAGGATTTCTAAAATCTCAGCTTCTTTCGGACTGAAAAACTTTAGTGCCATCGAAACGGAATCCTAGTCTGGAATCAAAGCAATCACATCAATTTCAACGCACATTCCTTCGGAAAAACCGCCGACAGCAATTGTCGTGCGAACGGGTGGATCTTTGGGGAAGTATTTTATGTAAGCCTCATTGAACTTTCCCCATTCGTCAATGTCGTGGATGTAGGCGTTGACCTTGATTGCGTTTTCAAGTGATGTGCCAGCAGCTTCTAAAGCAGCCTGCAAATTATCAAGAGTTTTGGACGTCTGCGCACCAATGTCTCCTGGAGCAATCAACTTCTTTGTTTTAGGGTCGATTGCTGCCATGCCTGCCGTAAAAACGAGTTGACCGACTTTCACTGCTTGAGAATATGCACCGCCCGGCGGCGATGCTTTGTCGGTAAAGATGATTTCACGCTGCATAGATTACTCCTCCTTTGGGGTAATAGATTGACACAATTCCCTTGCCTCCGCTAACTCTTCCAGTTCTCCGTGTTTGACTTCCAGCACCTTCAAGACATCCGATGGCAATTGTGATAACATCTCCTCAAACTCAAGATCTCCAAATCCGGGGGGATGATATTCCTCCAAATCTTTGAGGTCATGTAAATTAACACCAATCAAGTCATCGTTGTATGCTTCGAGCCAACGATCTGCCCAGCAAAGCCCAACACGTTCTTGCAACATGGCATGTCCAAGGTCATGCCAATACCGCATGTTACTCCCTTTAAACTTTTCGAGAAACAGTTCAACTTCATCAAAATTTGGCATCTGATAATATCGCGGTCGATTCTCAATAGCGAGGTAGAGGTCCATCCGCAAAGCCAGTTCGTTCAATTCATCAAGGCTGAACATCACAGCGTCCTGGTGTTTGGTTTGCTTGCGTTCCCGCCAATCCATTGCTTCGTTGACTTTTTTGCTGAACGCTTCAAATTCGCGTTCGCCATACTCGTAGAAGTCATACATCAGGTAAGAGCGATCATAGGTATCCACTTTGCCGAGGTGAAGCACAACGATCGGAATCTCAAGATCGACTGCCAATTCCATTGTGCGCTTCGTCCACTTGATTGCTTCTTTCCGCTCATCTGTCTCAAGACTGGATAAATGGATGAGATCGTTTTCCGCGTCTGCCTGCCGAACATTGGGAAGCATGGGGCAGAAGTTATGAATCGAACACGGCTTCGTCTCTTTCAGATGTGGTTTAAAGTGTTCGAGTTGTTCCAGTGTTAAGTGTTGACTGAGTTCGATGGTATCAAATCCGAGGTCTTTGAGTTCATCTATAATTACCGCGCCATCGGACTGCTTCAAGGCATTCCACATTGTCGAAATTGCTATCATTTTAAGCCGACTCCTTCACAATGACTTTTCTGCCACTCACTTTTAATTTTCCTTCCGCATACCACTTAATCACTTGCGGATAAAGCCTGTGCTCTTCAACCTG
>JAPUIP010000041.1 GCA_027296925.1 Candidatus Poribacteria bacterium
GATAAGTACGCGGATTCCGTGCTGTGGACGGGATTGGAACGACTGCAATATCGTGGATACGACTCGGCGGGTGTCGCTGTGATTAGTGATGGAGAATTGAGTCTGCGGAAATGCGCCGGAAAACTGAGAGAACTGGATGAAAGTCTGCGTCAGGAGCCGATGGGCGGGAATATCGGTATCGGACATACCCGATGGGCAACGCACGGAGAGCCGAATGAACGCAATGCACATCCGCATGTCGATGAAGGACAAACGCTGGCTGTCGTGCATAACGGAATTATCGAGAACTACCTTCCGCTCAAGCGGGAGTTGCAGCAGCGTGGACATGTATTTGATTCGGAGACAGATACGGAAGTGCTCGCACACCTGGTGGAAGAGGCCATCAATGGCGATCTGGTCGATGCAGTCTGCAAAGCACTTCAGCAAGTCGAGGGGACGTTTGCAGTCGCGTTTATACACCAACAGTTTCCGGAGTGCATTGTGGTTGCACGACGCGGGAGCCCGCTCATTCTCGGGCTGGGAGAAGGAGAGAATTTTGTTGCTTCCGATGTGCCTGCGCTGCTTCCGCATACTCAGCGCATGATCTATCTTGAGGATGATCAGATCGCGGTGCTCACGCGAGAGCAGATGGAAGTTCGGAACCTGAATGGTGAACGGCTTGAACCCCAGATCCATCAGGTAAACTGGAGTGCAGACGCGGTCGACAAGGGGGAGTACCCCCATTTCATGCTCAAGGAGATCCACGAACAACCCGATGTCTTACGACGCCTGTACAATGCGTATGTCACCGATACGATGGAGATCGATTTCGGGGATTTGGGATTGAGCAATGAATTTCTTGCACGTGTGAATCGTATCGTAATCCAGGCGTGTGGCACCTCGTGGCATGCGGGATTGATTGGCAAGTTTCTGCTGGAACAGTACGCTCGCGTTCATACAGAGGTGGATATCTCCTCGGAGTTCCGCTACCGCAATCCAATTCTAGAGGGGGACACGCTGGTTATCGCCATCTCCCAATCGGGCGAAACCGCGGATACGCTGGAGGGATTGCGCAAGGCAAAGAGCAAATTTCTGTCTGTTCTAGCAATCTGCAATGTCATGAACAGCACCATCGCTCGGGAAGCGGATGCGGTAATAGATATCCATGCCGGTCCGGAAATCGGTGTTGCGTCAACCAAAGCCTATACCGCACAGATTGCGGCGCTCGGACTTCTGGCGATGCATCTGGGGCGCATTAAGTGGGTGCTTCAACCGGAGGAGATCCAGCAGTTTCTCGGTATGCTCCAAAAGGTGCCGATCCTTATCGAGAAAGTCCTCAAACAACAACAGTGGATGCGTATCTGTGCTGAAAAATATAGTAACGCTGGAGCATTCATTTTCCTGGGGCGCAGGTACAACTACCCCAGTGCACTGGAAGGCGCGCTCAAACTCAAGGAGATCTCCTACATCCACGCCGCAGGCTATCCGGCCGGTGAGATTAAACATGGCCCAATCGCATTAATTGACGAGAATGTGCCCGTCGTGTGCATCGCGACCGACAGCTCAATCTACTCCAAGATTGTCAGCAACATTCAGGAGGTCCGTGCTCGCGGTGGGGTTATCATCGCCATTGCCAGTGAAAGCGATACAGAAATCCAGGGATATGCGCAAGAAGTGCTTTATGTGCCGGATATTGCGGAGGAACTCTCACCCTTGCTGGTTGCCATTCCACTTCAATTGCTCGCTTACTACAGCGCTGTTGATCGCGGATGCGATGTGGATCAACCCCGAAATCTTGCGAAGAGTGTCACGGTTGAGTAAGCAGTCGGCACGATTGATTTCCGTTAGAATTCCCTCACTGTTCTTTCCGTTAATGAAAAGGTTGCGACATGGGAGATCGACTCCTCCAAATTATCGCTGTGCTCACCTTTCTCTTCATATCTAGCACAGTGCCACTTCAAGGACAATCACCGACCTTCATGCCGGGGATGTCTCTGGCAAAGTATCCACGGATTTCTGAGATTCGCGGTGATTTGATTCAGATGGATCGCGGCGAAGATTACTGGATTCCGGAAGGACAGGTCGTCGAGATTTGGAGATCTGATCCAATGGCAGCGCTAGAATCGAATGCCAGCGTCGATCAGGGGCAAACCTACGAAAAGATTGGACAAGCCAGGATCACGAATGTCGGTGTCCAAACCGCAACGGCTCAGATTTTGGGAGAACCGACAGTACCCATCGAAGTGGCAAACGTCGTACGCATTCATCCAGAGGTGATACAAGCGGAAACAGGTCAAATTATGATAGACCGGGGCGTTAATCACGGATTAGTCCCTGGATGGGTTGTGACGCTCTGGCGGTTTGAGCCAATTGATTCAGCCGATTCTCCGAATGAAGCCATGCGTTTGCGGGTGCGGAAAAGCGTCGGAAGGGCAATCCTTACTGATGTGCAACCGGAGATGTCAATCGCACGCATTCTTGGCAAACCCGTTGAACCACCGGCGCCTGCGGATTTCATTCGAATTGATAAACGGACAACCGTGCGTCAACGGTCGGGAAACACGGTCTATCTCAATGTAGCGACAGATCTCATCAATGTCTTGAAACCGGACATGAAAGTTCATGCGTTTCGTCCCTATAAGCTCATTTCCCCGGACGGAAGCCAGCGCGTGATTCAGTGGCAGGAAAAAATCGCGACGCTGAAAATCAGTCATGTCGCTGCCGCATCCTACACCGCACGTGCAGCCATCGAAGGCAAAGCACAGGGCGATGTTCTACCGGAAGATCTTGTCGTATTGGAAGATACGCAGATGTCCCAGCGGCTGAAAGCATCTCGGGACATCTATGTGTTGAAAACCGAACCGGATCGCATCTACCTCAGTCGTTTTGAAGAAGCGACGGAGGGTACTCAACTAACGATTGTACGAAGACAGGCGATGTCTGATGAAATTGATCCGACCGCACCGATTTACAGCCTGAAAGTCGAAGCTGTATATAAGCATGTGGTTGTCGCCACCTTCCTGAACAACACAAGTGACAAAGCCTTTCGTGTAGGCGATAAAGTTCGCTACGCAATTTATCGCTGAGGTATATCGTCGGTTATGTGCCATGCAGTCCCCTACACGATGCCCAAGAGGTCACGAAAATGTCTGCAATGCCATTTGCATTTGATTCAATAGATTCATTTTCACCAGAGGATTCTCCACCCGGCACCAAGATAGTATATCGGAAGCAGATTACGACGCTCATTGACGGTCGGGAGATTGGGTTCTCAATTTTGGTTGCGCGTGGGCAGAAGGACGGAAAGACCCTGGTTGTTTGTGCGGGAATTCACGGCGATGAATACGAGGGGATTGTTGCAATTCAGGAATGCTTTCGCGAACTCGATCCGGCACAAATTCGTGGCACATTGATTGCTGTGCCGATCGTCAATGAACCTGCTTTTTTCGCACACCGTCGGGAGAGCCCAATCGATGAGAAAAACCTTGCGAGTGTTTTCCCTGGACATTCAGACGGCACCGTCAGCGAACAGATCGCCTACCACCTGACACATTCCATCCTTAAACACGGGGATCTGTTTATCGATCTGCATAGCGCGGGAACTTATTATACCCTCAAGCCCTGGGTTGGATATAGTGTGAAAGGCGGCCGCATCCAGCAGATACAGCGTGAAGCGGCGATCGCCTTCGGCTTTGACTTAATCTGGGGTAGCGCCTTTATGCCAGGACGCTCGATTTCCGGTTCGTATCTTTATGAGGTGCCGACCTTGCACGTTGAGATGCGGGGAAGCGGTCTTTGCCGCCGTGAAGATGTCGAGCAATTGAAGCATGGCATTCAACGTGTGATGAGCTATCTGAAAATGCTCAAGGGGGATTTTCAGCGTACACTGCCTCCCTACTTCCGTGAGAATGATCAGGGAGACGAGGGGCGCTTGCAGATCGAACATTTGAGCAAACACGATGGTTTATTTCTTCCTCACGTCTCTTTGTGGGAACACGTGGAAGCCGGTCAGCGGATCGGCTGCATTTACAGCCCAGAAGGGGATAGCCTTCAAGTCGTTCATGCTGAACACTCCGGACGGATTGTCGTGTTGCGAACCTGTCCAAGCGTCGTTCAGGGTGACTTTCTCGTTACGGTTATTCGTCTCTAATTTGACTTTGGTAAATAGAGCGAAATGCAGCCTTGAAAAGGTTAGCCCAAAGAGCGGTCAGAACGTTCCTCTTGCGGATGTGCATTCCGGAGATGATTGTTCACAACCCCTGTCGAACCTTTTCAAGGGTTTGCGGGTCATTAGCGGTTAATTTACCAAAGTCAAGCTAATATCAATTGCAGTTTGAAATGAGGCTGTTATCACCCCCAGCCCAACCTTCCCCCATCGGGGAGGAAAGCGTATCAACTCTCCTCTCCCCTGGCGGGTGGGGGGGAACGAAAAGGCGCATTTCTAAGTCAAAATGGTATAATACCAATTCTGAATCAATTGGCTACTAACCTTGAAAAGGCTTCAAACCTTTTCAAGGTTGACACCTTCGATTCGTAGCCTTATGACCTGGAAACGGTATAAGAGATTCATCTTTCTCCAGCCGGGACTCGATTCGTTTTCCTACCCTACAATCCTCAACATATCCACGCCGGTCACCCCGCTGGTGGCCAGTGCACGCCGCCCTTGTACCCTTCCTTGGTTCTCCGGCGTCCTGTCGTTAGCACGGACACGTTTTCATCGTCTCAGAGAACAAGCTCTGCCCATTCCCGCCGACTTCGGATTTGACCGGCAGGCCTTCAAATCCAAAATATAGTGTCTTCACCTGATAACCAAATAGAATCCGCCCTATAGCCAAAGTAGTATGCCCCCCCGATTGTTTCCATGTCAGAATTATGTGATAATGTCTGGCATTCAAGTTGAGTTTGGAAAAGGGGGAAACTAATGAAAACCTTAGCCTTAGCTACGATAATTTTGGTGATGGGGTGGTGCGTCTGTTCCGCGTGGAGCAAGGTCGAGTATGCCCCGACCGTATTAGATGAAAGCTCTGCCAGCCAAGTGTTGGATGCCACAACCCGATCAGCCGTATTTGCTCGCTTGTTCCAAATCCCGTTACATTTTGTCGCCAACCACGGGCAGATGGACGAAGCGGTGATCTACTACGCCAAAGCAGAAAATGGGACTGTCTATTGTACCGATCAGGGCCTGACCTTTGGATTTTCCGAGGGGAGCATCCGGTTGACCTTTTCGGAGGGCAAAAGGGTGAAACCAGATGTGCGTGGTGAACTTCCGGGGAAGGTTAACTATTTCATTGGCAACGAACGCCAACAGTGGCGGGAGAATATTCCAACGTTTCAAGAGGTCGTCTATCGAGATGTTTATCCGGGGATCGACCTTGTGTATAGCGGAGTGCAACGCCGCCTGAAATATACATTTTATCTTCAGCCGGGTGCTTCCGTAGATCAGATCGAAATGAACTACGAAGGCGTCGAAGCCGTTTCTATCGATCCGGACACGGATGAATTAATCCTCCAGATGGGCTGGGGAACCATGAAAGATGCAGCCCCTGTGGCGCATCAGGAGATTGATGGGGTCAAAAAGCCAATCGATGTCTCCTTCCGCATTCTGGGTGATACACACATCGGTTTTGCAATGGGGGCGTATGACTCGAACTATATGCTGGTATTGGACCCCGGCTATTCAACTTACCTCGGCGGGAGTAGTCATGATATAGCGCTTGACATCGCTGTGGATAGTTCCGGAAATGCGTATGTCATGGGCGCCACTGAATCAACCAACTTCCCAACTCAGGGTCCATTTCAGGGCAGCCATGCGGGTGGCGATTTTGATGTATTTATAACGAAGTTCAACAGCAGCGGCAGCAGTCTCACTTACTCCACCTATTTAGGAGGGAACGATGATGATGGCGCTTTTCCTATGGCTCAGCTTACCACCGGCATTGCGATAGATAGCTCCGGCAATGCGTATGTCACAGGAATGACGCGCTCAACCAACTTTCCCCTCCAAAATGAGTTCCAAAGCACTCATGCCGGTGGAACAGAAGATATATTCGTAACGAAACTCAATAGCAGTGGGAATGCACTGCTTTACTCCACCTACCTGGGCGGCAATGGCCTGGATCACGCCCATGCCATCGCCGTGGATAGTTCCGGCAATGCCTATGTTACAGGCAGGACCGACTCGACGAGCGGCATGCCTACCGCGAACGGGTTTCAGACGACCCACAGTAGCGGGAGCAGTGATGATGCCTTTGTGGCCAAGCTTGACACCGTCACCGGTGGTTCTTCGTCTGTGACCTATTTTACCTACTTGGGGGGAACTGGCACGGACGATGGCTTTGGTATCGCTGTCGATAGCTCAGGCAATGCCTATGTCACGGGGGTCACGGGCTCTACGACCGGCTTTCCAATCCAGAGTGCATTTCAGAGCACGCACGACGGCGGAACCATCGACGGCTATCTGACCAAGATAGACACCACTCAAACCGGTGCTGCCTCCCTCATCTACTCGACCTACTTCGGTGGTAATGGTAAGGATGAATCCAGAGGCATTGTGCTGGATAATTCCGGCAATGTGTACCTCACGGGGCAAACGGAATCGACCAACTTCGACCTACAAAATGCATTTGACAGCAGTCTGGGCGGTACCAGCGATGCCTTTTTAACCAAGTTCGATAGCAGTGGTCAGATCACTGCCTCCACCTTCTCCACCTATTTTGGTGGAAGTGGTATGGACAACGGCTTGAGCATCGACCGTGACAGTTCCGGCAATCTGTATATCACAGGGCCAACGAGCTCGACGGACTTGCCCCTCCAAAATGCGTTTCAAAGCACACCTGGCGGAAACGGCGATGCCTTTGTGACGAAATTCGATAGCAGCGGCCAACTGACTGCTTCTACTTATTCAACTTACCTCGGCGGGAGTAGCCCAGATGATGGCATCGGTATCGCCGTCAATTCGAGTGATGCCTATATCGCAGGGAGAACGGAATCGAGTGATTTTCCACTCCAGAATCCCTTTGATAACTCCCTGGGCGGTCCCGAGGATGGTTTCGTTGCCAGTTATACATCCGATGGTTCTTTACCGGTCGAACTCGCCGCCTTTACCGCTACCACTGCTGACGACATTGTCACGCTGAAATGGCGAACGATCACCGAAACCAACAACCTCGGTTTCAATATCTACCGTCGCCAGACGCCCGACGGCAGATTTGAAAAGGTTAACATGGTCCTCATCAAAGGTGCAGGGACAGACGCCACTCCCCACGACTATCAATTCGTCGATCCGGACGTTGAGCCTGGGGGCATCTACTACTACTATCTGGAGGATGTAGATTTCAACGGTGCCGCCGAGCGATCCGATCTGCTTCAGGTCGACCTGACGGGAAATCGGTTACGTCTCCACGCGAACGGGCTTCCGCCGGAAACGCGATTGCTGCAAAACTATCCGAATCCCTTCAATCCAGAGACGTGGTTTCCCTATGAGTTAGCGACTGCGGCGCCCGTCAGTCTTGGCATCTACGATGTCAAAGGACTGCTTGTTCGTCAATTGGAGCTGGGAGTGCGAGAAGCAGGCAGCTATCTCAGCAGAGAAGCCGCCGCGTACTGGGATGGTAGAGATCAGTGGGGAAGTGCCGTTTCCAGTGGACTCTATTCCTACACACTCACCGCCGGTGATTTTCAATCGACCCGCCGTATGGTCATTCTGAAATAGTCAGCATAAGATCATCCGATCCAACTGCTCTGACGTAGCCTGCATCTCAATGATGCAGGCTTTTTTATTTTGGGCTTGACAAGTCCGAAATTTTGTGGTTTGCTTATACCCCTACACTCTCGTTCCTGGACTAGAAAGGCAAATATGATCCGAGCACTCACTTTTGATTTTTGGCAAACCCTTTACGCCGACTCGCCTGAATTGAACCAGAAGCGTCAGGAGATCAGAGCCGCGCATTGTCACCAGTTCCTCACAGAGAAAGGGCACAATTGCACACTCGCTGAAGTTGACGCCGGGTTCCAAGCCGCTTACGCTTTGGTCTCCGAGATGTGGCATCAGCACCGGGGAGTCACGGAAGCAGCGTGTATGCGACAATTCGTCGAAGCCCTCCAGATTGACTTAGTGGGCAAGGAATTCGATCATTTCGTTAAATTCGCGGGAGATGTCAATCTGGATGTACCTCCGGTGATTGTTCCGTTTGTAAAGGAAGTGCTTCCCCAACTGCGCGCAAAGTATCGCCTTGCCGTGATTTCGGACACGGGGCTGACACCCAGTCGCGTTTTGCGCCAGTTAATGGAGAAGGATGGCATTTTGCAGCACTTCACCATCCAGACTTTTTCAGACGAAACCACGCACACCAAACCCGAGGTCGTGCAGTTCCATTCAACCCTGCAACAACTGAATGCCCAGCCAACCGAAGCGGCGCATATCGGCGACCTGGTGCGGACGGACATCGTGGGCGCAAAGCAGGCGGGGATGAAAGCGATCCGTTTCGCTGGGGTTACCGTTGGAGAACGCGACGATGGGTTGTCCGATGCCGTCATCCACGATTATCGTCAACTGGAGTCAACCCTCGCTCAACTGGATGATCGTGGTCCTTAATTAAGGAGTGAGGATTGTTTTTAGTTAGTGTTTTTACTGGAGGAAAACATGAAAGACTTTATTTTAACCTTAAGCCGATGCACATTTGCGTTCGTGGCGGTGTTCGTCATGCTGATTATCGGGCAGACGGGGGCTTCCGCGGTCACGTTGGGGCCAGGGGACGTTGTGATCATCGGCGTCCGGGCCGATGATATCGATGGAACGATCGATAACGGGAACGATGACGCCTTCGCCTGGGTACCCCTGGTCGATTTGGATGCCGGACAGATGATTTTCTTCACCGACGACGGCTGGACGTCTACCGGTTTTGATGGTGACGAGGGTGCGATCAAATACACCGCGCCCGACACAGGGCTCGCGGCCGGTACGGTCATGCTTCTGGTCTATTCCAGAAACGCAACAGAGCCCGGCGTTCATACCTTTACGCCCGATCCGAATCTGGGCACGTATGAGTCTATCAACGACGCAAACGTCGGCACCTTAGGGTTCGAGACATCCGCAGCAGGTGACAATATCTTCATATTCGATGGTTCGACTGGCTCTCCGAATTTCATCTTCGGCGTCAAGACCGAAGGGACGACTTGGGAAACCACAGCGGACGAGCCGCTCGAAAATGACGAAAGCCTCTTGCCCGCTGCATTGAGCCGCGCCAACGCGGTGCTGGGGGGCCCCGGCGCTACAGATAACTTTGACAACCTTCGCTATACGGGGCTCACAACAGGTACACCGGAGGAACTGCTTGCTCGGATCGCCAGCCCCAGCAACTGGGAAACCAGCAACGACCTGCTGTTTTCTGACGCGACTAACGACATCACCAATGGGACCGGCGGATCCAGCGGCAGTGGTTTTAATGTCAGCCCAGTGCCCTCCACACCGGAGAATATGCTTGAAGTGACGCTTTTGGAGGGAGTTAACTTCATGTCTGTTCCATTGGATCCAGGCGTCCAATGGCACTTGAGTGATTTGGCGCGGCACATCGGTCCGGGTGTCAGTTTTATCGTTTGGTCTGATACGCAAGCGCAGCGGTTCGTGAGCTATTTCCCGGACTTTCCAGAAACCTCCCCGGCAAACATACCCGTTGTGGGTGGAGATGGCTACATCGTCGTGATGAATGAACCCGTGACCGTGACCTTTGTCGGCAGCGCGTGGGGCACAACACGTACCCTTGCGGGGCCATCGTTGCATGGAAGCGGCAC
>JAPUIP010000410.1 GCA_027296925.1 Candidatus Poribacteria bacterium
CAATGGGAATTGACGTCCATCGGAATCATGTCTGGATGAATAACTAAGATATCCAAAAGAAAAAGGGGTCTGACCCCAATTCCAGACCCGAGCAATTTGCTAGCGTTTCGCCCAATTAGCTGTAGACATTTCGAGCGATCCTTCGCCGAGATTTTCCACCCAGTCGTCCCTGACATTTTTGTCAGCAAAAACGTATAAGTGGCCATCGTGGATGTACCAGGCATTGGGCGAGATGTCGGCCGTAAATCCTTTGCTAACTGCGAATGAGCAAAATCCGCCAAATTGGGCCGCATAGGATTCTGGGCTACTCGAAAATAGATTCTCGTTCTCTGCACTGGAAAATTGCCAGGTTGCACCGCCCCAATCGTGCGTGAATTGCTTGCTTCCCTGCATCGGGCCACTGCCGTCAAAGTAAGCAACGGGATCATAGCCTTTGAGGGCGAGCCCCGATGACGTATTGTAGGTTCCCCACCAATCCCAGCTTACCGGGGAGACTTTCTTTACAACCAGGAACAAGCCGACCAGAACGACAAGTACGGCTAATCCAATGGGTATCCACGTTTTCATATCTCGTTCCTTATCTTTAGCCAAATACTACTTTTGATGATTCAAATAACCATGATGAACCTACGGAGCGGCTATATCCATTCTAACATCCGGGAGACACAACCGACTTTGCGAACAGTGTCCGCAGCCGTTGAACAGACCGACTGGAACACTTGCATTTTGGAATCGTTGCGCGCTTTTTATTGCTGTGAGACTGGATAGTGGTTGAATACATCGACCCGCGCACCGGAGAGACTTTTCCGCTGGACAAACCGATCTGGCGTTCACCCTCCGGTAACCCACTGTTGCTTACACCGCTATCCGGAATTTGCCAAGATGACATTGATATGGCAGTTCGTTCGATCTGGAGGTATCGAGCGGCTTTTCCACTGGCTGTAGACGAACCGATTTCTATGGGGGAAGGATGCACCCCGCTTGTTAAACAGGCATTTGCAGGTGCCTCGTGCTTATTCAAACTTGAGTGGTTTTCGCCGACAGGCTCATTCAAAGATCGCGGTACATCAGTCATGCTTTCGATGCTGAGACAGCAAGGCATTACGTCTGTCCTGGAGGATAGTTCAGGAAACGGTGGGTCTTCGGTTGCAGGATATGGAGCCGCCGGAAAGATGAGGGTCAAGGTTCTGGTTCCAGAGTCAACCTCATCAGCGAAAATTACGCAGATCAGGGCGTATGGCGCGAATGTGAAGTTAGTTCCGGGTCCCCGTGAGGCAACAGAAGCCGCCGCAATTGCGCAGTCTTCATCAACTTTCTATGCGAGTCACAATTGGCATCCATTCTTTCTGCAAGGCACAAAAACGCTTGGATATGAAATTTGGGAGAATCTCGGATTCCGTGTTCCCGACAACATCATCATTCCGGCTTCTGCCGGCAGTAATCTGCTCGGATGCCACATTGCATTCAAGGAGCTGGTTGCCTCCGGCGAAATCAAGCGTATACCGAGACTCTTCGTTTCTCAGCCATCGAATTGCGCTCCGCTTCATGCGAGTTTTCAAGCCGGTGCAGAAGACTATGTCGATTGCGACTTCAAACCTACAGTAGCCGAAGGCACTGCTATCAAGCGACCAATTCGCTTGAAAGAGATGCTCGCCGCGCTCAACGACAGTAATGGAGGGACAATTGCGGTCGATGAGCACGAGATTATCGAGGCAAGCTTGTCCCTGGCCAAACAAGGTCTATACGTTGAGCCGACCTGCGCGCACGCAGCGGCGGCATTTTCCAAATTGATCGAATCTGAAGCAATCAGCAAATCCGATCAGACCGTCGTCATCTTGACTGGAACTGGTTTGAAGACAACACAATTCTACGAGTCGATCCTTGAGTAGATTTTGTTTGCTCGTCAATGGCTGCTTCTGGCGACTGTCAATGTGTCACGATTCTTCGCTTTTGAACGACTGCTTCGGTTACAAACAGACACTAACCATCTCGATGTCGGAAATTGAGCATCGAGCATCCGGTTCACGCTCCGTGGCCGCCGTTCGCGTGATAGGCTCATGGCAAACTGCTACTGACCACAGAGCGGACCTGTTTATCGCCTGGGCCATACTGCTGATTCGAGGAGCTAAAGGTCCGCTGGTACTGGCATCCACGGAGGGTGATAGCGCGCCCAAAGGACACGTGGGTCTTTTACCAGCATGATTGCAATACCGACAAGGCCAACAAACTTCAATAAAGAAAGTGGAGAAGAATAATGAAAGCTCTATCATCCGCCGCCATCACATGGCTCGTATTAGTAGCGCCCAATTATGTCCTTGCTCAGGATTACACGCCCCAGCAACACCAGGTGCCGGAAAAAAAGCAGGAATTTTCACCGTACGTCGATCAACATTTCCCAAAGCGGGTGTACTTTGGGGATACACATCACCATTCGTCCTTTTCCTTCGATTCCGGCATGTTCGGAAACACACTCGGGCCGGAGGAATCGTTCCGGTTTGCCCGCGGCGAGGTAGTCGTTGCGGCTAATGGAGTCAAAGCAAAACTGATTCGACCGCTGGATTTTCTGGCGGTCACTGATCATGCGGCGTACCTCGGATTCACCGAGTTGATGAGGACGTCCGATCCCCGTCTGATGGCCACCAAGGGCGGACGGGAGATGGTCGAGGGTTACCAGGCTGGCGGTGAACAAGCCTGGTTGTTGGTGGTAAGCATGATGAAGGATTTCGACATTGGTACACCCCGT
>JAPUIP010000411.1 GCA_027296925.1 Candidatus Poribacteria bacterium
AACATATAAGGAGGTAATCGGTGGAGTCGTTTCGAAAATATGTTTGGCAAGCTCAAGCAGTTGATGAATTAGGGTCATAATATATAATTGAACCGATGTTTCGCCGAGGCGATGATATTTTATCGTTCGTATTTTCATTTAGCAAAAAATGTACCAATAAAAACTTGAGGTTTTATGGGGCTCATCTCTGAAGGAGGTATTGATCCATTAAACGGCAGTATACGGAATTCTGAACGGTCTTCATTAAAAGAGCGTAAGTTGCTCCGATTCGCCCTTTTGGGGTAGCGGTATTTTCCCAGCCGCCGCCTGGTGAGCATATCGCGTTGTTTCGGGCAGTCTGTAATTCTGGCAACACGCTAGCGTCAATCGAATCGCCGAATCTAAGGAAATACGATGTCCGATCGAAACATAAACGACGCTGACATTTGCTCTTGTGCGAACCGCTGCGCCGATAATTTCCTGGTTGTCGTATAAATATTCTATCGAGCCGGATTCGCTTTTGGGCTCCTTGTGTCGTCCCCACAGACGCGACTTTGCGCACCCGATTGTCGGTTTGTCCACAACTAACCCGAGGTGCGAGGCCAATCCAAAACGCCTGGGGTGAGCGATGCCCTGCCCATCAGCAATGATAAGGTCTGGTTCGATACTCAGCCGATCAAAGGCTTTGAGCAGCGGCGGGATTTCACGGAAAGATAACAAGCCGGGAATGTAAGGGAATCGAACGGGGCTCTCGACGAGGACGCCATCCACCAATTCTAGCTCTGGAAAGCTGAGTACGACAACCGAGGCGCGAGCGATGTCTTTCTTAAAACCGAGATCGACCCCGGCAACGGTTCTGATTTGCGCAAACTGATTTTGGCGTATGACCCGATCGCGGAGTGTGTTCTGAGTCTGACGTGCTTCAGCGGGGGTTACATCCCACGGGTGGAGTTGCTTGTAATGCATGGGTGAGCCACCACCTGGACAACTTTCCCATTTTTCATGAGGGAGAACAACAGATTGGATAGAGCAAATACGGACACTGGGTAATATGCTACCAGAAGGGGTTCTCAGGTGTCAAGGGGTTTTCCGACTTTTTGTTTCAGTCCGCGCCGCTTAGAGATTAATTGGATGCCAGCAAAAACGGCGACGAGCAGGATGTACCCACCAGCGATTCCCATGAGGGAGCCAGCGACTCCCAAGACGAGTTCAATGCCGTTGAACATTGTGTTTTCTCCTATGTTGTCTTTTTCAACCGTACACGTTGATTGACCGGACCTCGCATCATCAAGTCCTGACATCATATACGATGAAACGGGATTCGAGTTTCCGTTAAAAGGTGTTCACCTGCTGACCTCGAAAGTGTCCTCTAACGGCTCTCGGGAGAAAGGTCACCACGACTTTGAAGTATGGACGTAAGGTGGGTACTTACCTGATTTCCAGCAGCGGTCCGGACGCTCAAGCTGAAGCCAGGGTCAGTTGAGTCCCTCCCAATACGTCCACATATTCTCAGGGGTCTCAAACTTGATCTGATCGAGATCTTTTCGACGGAGGCGTCCGATCAGCGCAATTCGCAGGTTGCGGCTGAGATTGGGACCTGCGGTATGGGAAAGCTGGTTGTGCCACAAACAGACATCGCCTGCATCTCCGGTAATCTCGACGCCTTTGCCAATATCAAAGGGCGCAACGCCACCTTGCAGGCTATCGAGATCGTGATACCGGAAATACTCCGCCCAGATCTGATGCGTGCGGGGCCAAACCGTGAATCCACCGCCTCGCGATTCGACTTTGCCAAGATAAACAGTCGCCCCGAGCGTGAAGGAACTCACCGTCCCTTTTGGAACGCCATTCGTCGGGGTGTGATACCCGTCCAGATGGCCAGTCGGTTCATGCCATTCCTGATCCGGATTCGGAAAGTTCAGATGGGGCGACGTGCCGCCTTCTCGCCGCAAGCTGCCTTGACCGACCAGCTCTTCCGCCATCGCAAACACGGGGTCATCGTAGATGGTACGCCGGATAGCGTCCTCATTCCCAATGGAGACGGTGCGATACCCCTGACCAACCCATGACGCCGGATCGTTTCGATCCGCTTCAATGTTATGCCAAAGGAGATCGAGTGCCGCGTCAATGACCGGTTGATCTAGTACGCCTCGAATCACAACATAGCCGTGTGTTTTGAAATGTACCTTATCGGCATCGGTTAAATAAGCCACTGATTTCTATCCCTCCGGTTGCGGCAATTTGTGGATATAGGAACATCATGTAATGCATCGTGCATCAATCGGAAATCACCATGTTTTACGACTGACTCACAACAAACCCATTCTCCTTGACGGCACGCGCATAAATCTCTTCGTCCAGTTTGAGACCAAAGCCGGGCAATTGGGAGACGTTGACATGACCATCGGCGATCGAGTATTCAGATGCGTCCAAACCGGGCGTGTCGGCCTCGTCCCATTCGACATACTCGAATCCGCGGATCGCTGCGGCAAGGTGGCATGACACATAATGACCGTAGTGACCACCGTAATGGTGAGGCGCCGAACCCACATTCCATTCGTCGAGTTGAGGTCCAAGTTCACACCATCGGGTAAAGCCGGGGTGGAAGATGTCATATTGCACAATATCGATCAACCCCTGCTGTGCCCACTCCAGTAGGTGGCGCGAGGCGTCGCCTTCTCCATCGGCGATTCGTGTTTCCAGCCCCTGTGCATTCAGCCACTCCTTAAGATTGGCATACAGCCTCGCATCCTCATGAAACGCTTCCTCCATCCAGTAGACACCGACATCAGCGGTTTCTCCCAGCACCCGCTTGGTCAGGTTCAAGTTGTATCCATTATTTGCATCCAGCAGAATCTTTGCATCCGCTCCGACAGCTTCTCGAACCGCGTGAATGACCCGAATGTCTCGTCGGGTGCCCGCTTCGACCGGCATGTGCATCGCGCCGCGCCCAACCTTAATTTTGAATGCCTTATGACCGCGCGCCGCGCCTTCCAACGCTTCGGAGGCGATGAGTGCAGCCGCTTCACCTTCGTCTTCCAAATGCAGGTCGTCGATATACAGCGAAGTGTCGTAGCATCGCGCACGAAAAACACCATCGTCGTCGGTTTGCGCGCCAAGTAAGGCATACACAGGCTTCCCAGCGAGTTGTCCTGCGAGATCCCAAAGCGGGTAGTCAAGCACACGAAATTGTTCAGTGGCGCCCTTCTCCGAATCGAAAGCCTCGCTCAAACGGGAGCCAACAAGAGTTGTGGCTTGTTCCTCAGTGAGGCGCGATGAACCGAAGCCGGTCGCCCCATCGTCGGTGGTGATGCGTGCAATGGGTGGACTGACCTGTTGGCCGTGTTCTCCAAGGCGCGAGTTACAGCCAGCTTTCCGTGGACGTTGACCGGTCAGCCGTGCCCATTCAATACGAGCTATTTTTGAGTCTTTCATATTTTCTCCTTAGCTAAAGCAATGGGGCGGGCGGGACTTTCGAGATCTGCTCTTCGTCTTTCCGCCACAATGACGAGCAAGAACAGCAAAAGGCTGGATCGAATCTTCGTATATTTCTTCATTCCGGACGTTCCAAAGGGGACTGCCAAAACGGTTCAGGCGCCCCTGAACGATGGTTGACCAAACGGGAAAGCACAAAAAGCAGATCTGAAAGTCGGTTCAGGTATCGCAAAATCTCCGCGTTCACCGTTTCCGTTCTGGCGAGACGGACAACACACCGTTCACTGCGACGACAGACGCTTCGAGCGAGATGCAATGTCGCCCCTCCCGACGAACCTCCGGGCAAAATGAAATGCGTCATCGGCGGGAGTTCTGCCTGAAACTGATCGATCTGTTTTTCAAGCGAAGGGGTCAAATCCGAAGTGATTCTCAGGCTATCTGCTTTCGGATGCGCATCCAGCGTGGCAAGGTCTGCGCCAAGATCAAAGAGTTCATTCTGAACGCGGTAGAGCAGTGTGCGAATTTCAGCATCTTCGATCTGGGATTGCGCGAGCCCAATGCAGGCGTTGAGCTCATCAAGGGTGCCGCAGGCCTCGACACGCGTCGAATCTTTAGGGATGCGCGTACCGCCATAAAGTCCTGTCTCACCGGCATCTCCGGTTTTGGTATAAATTTTCATTCCTGAGTTCAGATCACTTTCTCTGAATACCGAGCTTTCTTTCACGAAAATGGCGGCGGCGCCCTTCATTGCGGGCAGAATGCCGCCGCACTCGTGAAGATGGTCGGGACATTGATGACCGCCGGTACACCCGCATCGGCAGCGCGTTGCAGGGCCGGGCGAATCTCATTCGGTTGGGTAACGCGCTCCCCATGACAATCGAGGGCCTGAGCAAGTCGCTCATAATCAACCGATCGGAGGTCTGTGGCGACGGAGCGTTCCAGCCCGTAGCGTTGGATCTGCGGGTGCCTCACAATACCCCACGCCTGGTCGCTCGAAATGACCGTGATGATCGGTAAGTCATGTTTGAGCGCTGTGTCATACTCCATGAACCCGTAACCAAAGGAGCCGTCACCACTGATCAGGACGCTCGGTTGGTCGGGCCTCGCCAGCTTCCCGGCCAGCGCGAATGGAACGCCCTGCCCGATGCCGCCGATCGGTCCGGTAAAAAGGAAGTAGGGCGGATGATAATGATCGAACGCGATATGTGAGAAGAGTGAGGCATCGCCGCCATCGACGCTGATTGTGGCATCATCTCCGAAGAGTTCACGGACCTCTTTGCAGATGCGTAGCGGATGGACGGGGACACTGTCGGAGTTCTCGGCTTCGGCGACGCGCTGTAAAAAGCCCTGACGTGCGCGGTTCAAGCGATCGACCCAGTCCGTGGGCTTGTGAAAATCGTGTCTAGTAACCCCATTTGTCATCTCGGCGAGGACGGGCTCTAAATCGCCGATGATGCCAATTTCAAACGTCCGATTCTTTCCGAGCTCCTCCGGGTCAATATCGACACAGATTATTTTGGCATCTCGGTGAAAGAGTGGCGGTTTTCCATAGTTGATAATTGTGTCAAACTTGACTCCCAACGCGAGAATCACATCGGCGTTGCGGAGTTCCTTGGAGGGATTGGCAAAGCGCGTCGTCAACGTGCCGAAGTAGAGTGGATGGGGTTGCGTGATGGCGTTGACATCACTATCTCTCGTCAGAAATGGTATACCCGTTGTCTCCACAAAATCGAAGAGCGCTCCGACGGCGTTTTGCCAGTGAACCGCTCCACCGGCAATAATTACGGGGTTCGTGGCGTTTGCCAGCAACTTCAATGCTTGATCAATCTGTTCCGGATCTCCGTGCACCTTTGCCTGCACCCGATAGTTTGCCGGTTGAGAGTAGGCCAGATCCGTGTCATCGATTTTATCGTATAAGACGTCGTAAGGCACGCTCAAGTGGACAGGGCCCGGATGACCGCCCAATGCCTTGCGAAATCCAGTGCTGATATACTCTGGCAGCCGTGCCGTTTGCGTAACCAGTCGTGCCCATTTGGTGATCGGCTTGACCATTCCGGTTTGGTTGTATTCCTGAGAGCCGCCCATATCCAGTTGATCGGCATCACTGTTACCGCTTAACGAGAAGACGGGGCTGCCCATCATGTGTGCCGTCGCTAGCCCGTAGATCATGTTCGCGTGTCCCGGTCCGCGAGTGACGCCACTGACGCCGACCTTCCCGGTGACCCGTGCATACGCATCAGCCATCATCGTTGCAGATTGATCCACGCGCGTGTCGATGATCTTGATATCCTCGTTGAGACATCCCTCATAAATCGACTCAATCGTCCCGCCACAGAGCGTGAAAATGTACTCGACGTTTTCACCTTTCAGAACCTTTGTAATGACTTGACCACCTTCTAAAATTGCCATTGTTTCCTCCTCGAAACAGAGTCGTTGGAAATCTCACCAACGCTTACGAATTCATACGAATACCAATTCTAGGATGAATGGCACTCACCTAACGGAGAAACTCAGCCGATACCGGGTGTTCGACAACTGAGGCCTTTTCCGCTCGGTACTCGGCTCTTATTCCAATACCTGATGCCGGGTATAGCTGTCACGCTCATTCCAAACTGTGGAAGAGATGACGGTTCTCGGACGGCACTTCACTGTCCGGCATGCCGGCTAACTGTTCGCCGGTGCGCGCCCACAATTCCAACGGATGCCCATCCGGATCATCAAAGTCGAAGTGAACGTCCCCATTCTCCTTTATGCGCTTGGGGGCATGGACACCGTGGTCCTTGAAATGCTTCTCCCAAGCGTCGACGCCATCGATGTCAATTTCCATCGTAAAGTGCATCTTAGCGATTCCTTGGCCGGCTAGGGAAGCATGGGCGTCCGGCAACCACAAACCAAGAAATCGATGCGGCGGGTCACCCATCATCATAATGACACATTGGTTCGGAATGCGAAACAATACCCGCATCCCGAGGACTTCGCAAAAAAACTTCTCTGAGCGTTCAAGGTCGCTCACAGTCATAGCAATTTCGTGGTATCCCTTAATCGGAGGTGGCATCTGTTATCTCCTTTTCAGTTTGGTGGTTCGTGCATCAACGCAATCAGTTCACAAATATCGGTTAATTCTTCCAGTCGCTGGACGGCGGCAATAATCTCCAACGCACGCGCCTCGCCCACGACCGGCGCAGCCCATCTAACAAATTTGGCTTCGAGTTCGGCCTGGCTGAGTGGGTTTTCGCTGCGACCTTTGGCAAAGTCAACTCGTTTGGACAAAAGCTGACCACGACTCGTTTTCACCTCTACGATGGCAGGGGCAGCCCCAGGTGAATCCGATAATTCCGGCGCCTCCATCAGATGAATACGCCGTGTCATCTCGCTGATAGCTGGCTCATCACGGCGATCATGCAGAAAATCATCCCAGCGGATTTCCCGTTCGATGGCCGCGATAGCCATGATATACTGCGCGCAGTGGGAGCGCAGCGGATTATTGTCGATGACCGGTCGGCGCGTGGCTTTCACCTTGTGAGTGATTTGGACGATTTCGTTCGGGTGCAGGTTATGCTCACTCATAATGCCGAGTAGGGCATCAATCCCCGAATGAATATCGCCGCAGCAGGGATACTGCTTGAAACCGTCCGCCCGTTCGATGTAGAATTCGCTCCCCAGATCCCGGGTCAATTCCTCCAGGTGCATGGTCCCCGAAAAGGCGTCGAAGATATTATACTTCATCGGATCGAAGATGCCCTGGGGACCGCCAAAGCCACGTTCTGCCAATAGCCCCGCCGTTACACCATTCCGTGCTGCAACCCCGATACCGTAGGAACGGGAGTGTTCGGTCGGATCATCAACCCACGCGATCAAGCCCGAAGCGACATTTCCAGCTAAACCACAAGTATTGACAAACCGCGGCGCATCGAGTTTCAAGGCATAGCCGGTAATGACTGCCGCGCCAAATGTGCCAAAGACCGCCGACGGATGGAAGGAATGCGGATACGAATGCTCAGTACGGCTGGCTTCGCTCACTCGGGCCGCGACGTCATAAGCCAGTGCCAATGCGGCAATCAAAGTCTTGCCGTCTAATTTCTGACGTTCGCCCATCACCAGGGCAGTCGGGACAAAAACCGCCGCGGCGTGCATGCGCGCAATGCCAGCCCCCTCAATGTCGGCTGCGTAGCCCATCGTGCCATTGGCGAGTGCGGCGTTGGCAGCTGGCGCCTTGAAGTTGCCTCCCAAAACCGTGCACTCCGGCGTTCCCCCCATCTGCTGGACAAAGTCGCCGATTAGGCGAGAGACAGGATGACGGTCTGGCCAAGCAGCAAACAGGGCGCCGAGCGTATCGAGGACGATATTTTTGGCGGTAAAGACAGCTTGGGGTGTCAGATCTTCATATCGAAATGAAGTCGAATAGGCTGCAATGCATTGTGTATAAGACCACTGATTTTCCATATTTTATTTTGGGCAAAGTGAATCGTGTTGCATCAAACGCCACTTTTGGGCTTGATCTGTGTGGGCAGATCTGATAGAATCTCCCCAATTTCAATCTCTGAGTAGAAAGAGGCTTTTCCGCCAATCTCACGCAAGACGCAAGAAAGGACTTAAAGTATGTTAAACAACCACATGTCTCAACTGAAGCTCTTCTGCTTCGCATTTGCGGTCATCGTCGGTTCTGCTTCGACGATGATGTCAGCGTCCGCCGCTGAAGCACCGATGCCGAGCGGGGACCCAACCATCCTCCCGCCTTCTGCCAAACTGGAAGAACTGTTTAGCGATGCGTTTTTCACGGAAGGCGCCGCTGTGGCACCAGAGGGCACCGTCTACTTCAGCGACATTACTTTCACCTATCAGTCCGGCATGCAGGCTGGACACATCTGGAAGTATGACCCCAAAACCGGCAAAGCCTCAGTTTTCCGCTCCCCCAGTGGGATGTCCAACGGCATTAAATTTGACGCCCAGGGGCGGATGATCGTCGCCGAAGGCGCAGACTATGGCGCACGTCGTGTCACCCGAACTGATATGAAAACGGGCAAAAGTGAAATCATCGCCGGTCTGTACGAGGGCCGCCCGTTTAATTCTCCCAATGACATCACGATCGATGAGCAAGGCCGGATCTTTTTCAGCGACCCCCGGTATCTGGGGCACGAGCCGGTCGATCAGCCGGTCATGGCGGTGTATCGAATCGACCT
>JAPUIP010000412.1 GCA_027296925.1 Candidatus Poribacteria bacterium
ATGTCCTGACGAAGATCGGTACCCCGGCGAAAGCGGCGGTGCGCGCTTTGATGGAGCGATTCAACGATGAACACTGGTGGGTACGCCGCAATGCCATTGAGGCGCTTGGCGTCATTGTTCCTTCCTCGCCAGACGCGATACCGTTATTGATCGAGGGGTTGGGGGATGCCGATTACCGGGTTCGTCGTAACGCGGCAATCACCCTGGCGAAGTTCGGTCAATGTGCAGAAAAGGCAATACCGGCGTTGGTCTCAGCATTGGACGACGAAGACCGGTACAATCGCTTTTATGCGGCATCTGCGCTGAGGCCTATCGGTACGCCCACCGCACAAGATGCGCTTGTGGACGCACTTTTCGCCGCCCGGTGGTGTCCCATCACCACCCGGGACAATCGCTATTGATGCGCTAAAGATAGAGACTGACAATCAACCCATTACAAAGAGGAGAATACGGATTTATGAACGATAACGAAAAATACCTGTTTGACCTGAACGGCTATCTCGTCATCGAGAATGTCCTCACGCCGGAAGAGGTCGCCCTGGCAAACGAAGCGATCGATCATCATCAAGACCTGGCCCGCGTCCGCCCGCGCGAACAGCGCCTGGATGGGGGTTCTTCTGCCCTCACCGGCGATCACGGACGCGGCCAATTAGGCGGGATGCTCAATTGGGAAGAACCGTGGTGTCTTCCTTTTCGGGAAATGCTGGTTCACCCGACAATCGTTCCTTATCTTAATGAGATTCTCGGTAAGGGCTTTCGGATGGATCATCAGATGTTCCTGCTTTCGATGACCAAAGGGGCGGAGGGCTTTATCTTCCATGGTTCTTCAGGGCCGGGTTTTGATCCCAACCAGTATTACATTTTCCGTGACGGTCGGATGCATTGTGGACTGACCGTTGCGACCTTCCAGCTTACCGATGTGAATCCAGGCGACGGTGGACTCATCGTCATTCCGGGCAGCCACAAAAGTAACTTCTCCTGTCCCCAGGAGATGCGGCGCTATGAGAAGTATCAGGAGCACGTTCGCCAGATTGTATGCAAAGCCGGAGATGTCGTCATCTTTACGGAAGCGGTGACGCATGGAACGCTGCCGTGGACGGCCGATCACCCGCGCCGTTCGATTCTGATGCGCTATACGGCGGGAAATTTGGCTTATGTCCCCGCGTATCCGGTACCGGAATGGGCGAATGAAAGGCAGCGGGCGGTCATGGAGCCGCCATATCATACGCGATTGAATCGGCCGGTGTTGGAGGAATAGCGGCCAACAGATGTCTGACCTCACTGGCATTTTGCAGAAGTGTATGTTGATGCGGACCTGACTTTCGGGTAAAATAAAGGAATAATACCGTTTTGAGTTCCAGATGAGCCCATTCTCAAATCCCCCTCAATCCCCCTTTACCAAAAGGGGGACTTGTAGCGTCCGATGAATCGGACTTGGCAGGCACTGAAGCTCGATTCATCGAGCGCCGTTTGGTAGCTCGGTGAGTTCATCACCGAGCGGAGATTACCGAACTATTTTCTCATATTTCATAAAAAGGAGGAAGCTCTCTCCCCCTTTCGTAAAGGGGGTTGGGGGGATTTTATCGGCTGCTCTGTGATTTTTTTGTTCCTGACGAAATGGCCTCAGTGAAAACGACAAATGGTATAAGGACAAAAACAGTGTCACCGAGTCATCGGATGGAGGTTCATCATGCAATGCCTAAACTGTGAATTCGACAACCCAGAAGGAATGAAATTCTGTGGAAGGTGCGGAACGAAGCTGGCAAATATCTGTCCGGCGTGCGAATTTGCCAACCCATCTGAGTTCCAATTTTGTGGCAAATGTGGCACAAAGCTAGAACAAGAAACCGCACCCTCACCGACAGAAGTGAAGCCTGTCGAACCCTCTCCTTCAGCGCAGGAGCTTTCGACTTCGCTCAGCACAACGTCGGAGGCGGAACGTCGCCAGATTACGGTGATGTTCTGTGATTTGGTCGGTTCAACGGCACTTTCAGCGCGGCTCGACCCCGAAGAGCTACGCGATGTCGTGCGGGAATATCAAGCGGTCTGCGCGCAAGTCATCGCCCGTTATGAGGGACACATCGCGCAGTATCTGGGTGACGGCATCCTGGTTTACTTTGGTTATCCAATGGCTCACGAAGATGATGCGCATCGTGCGGTACGGTCAGGACTTGGCATTATCGAAGCGATGGACCCGTTGAATCACCAACTTCAACAGAACCGAGGGATTCGGCTGGATGTTCGCTTAGGTCTTCACACAGGGCTGGTCGTTGTCGGGGAAATGGGCGCTGGAGATAGATATGAACAACTCGCACTTGGTGAAGCGCCCAACATTGCGGCCCGGCTGGAAGGGCTCGCCGAGCCAAATACCCTAGTCATCAGCGCGGCCACCTACCGACTCGTCGAGGGATTTTTTGACTGCCGTCATCTCGGGGCTCAAGCCTTGCACGGGATCGCTCAGGCAATGGCGGTCTATCGAGTGCTTCATGAGAGTCGTGCCAAAAGCCGCCTCGATGTCGCAGAAATCGCTGGACTCACACCGATGGTGGGCAGAGCGGCGGAGTTGAATCAGTTGCTGTCTTATTGGGAGCAGGCAAAGGCAGGCAAAGGGCACGTGATTTTACTTCAGGGGGAAGCGGGGCTCGGCAAATCCCGTCTGGTGTGGGCGCTGAAAGAACATGTTTCTTCTGAATCTGATGCCTGGCTTGTGGAATTACGGTGCTCACCGTATCACACAAACAGCGCTTTCCATCCAATCATCGATCTGTTTGAACGGATCGCGCCTGAGTTTCAGCAAGAAGATTCCTCAATTGAGAAGCTGAGCAAAATCGAGGGTTTTTTGGTGCAGCATGGCTTTCCGGTTGAGGAAGGGGTGCCGTTGTTTGCCAACTTGCTCTCGGTCCCGCTGAATGAACCCTATGCCCCTCTTTCTATGACGCCCGAACGACAGAAGCAGAAACTCCTAGAAATCTTGCTTGCAGTGCTGCTACGCAGATCGGTACAACAGCCGGTACTGTTTGTGGCTGAAGACCTCCAGTGGATGGATGCCTCCACACTAGAACTGATTACGCTGATAGTCGATCAGGAACCGACAAATCGAGTCTTGACCCTGCTGACCTTCCGCCCTGAGTTTACGCCACCATGGGGGATTCGCCCCCACCTAATCCCCATCTCGCTCAAGCATTTACCCGAAGCCGCGACGATTGCCATTATTCAGCAGGTGACCGGTGAAAAAAAACTACCAGAGGAAGTGCTTAAACAGATTATCTCGAAGACGGATGGCATCCCACTATTTGTTGAGGAAATCACAAAAATGGTGATTGAGTCCGGTTTGCTCCGCGAGACAGAAGATCGCTACGAGCTCAGGGGTTTACTGCAGCCACTGGCGATACCCACAACGCTACACGACTCGCTTTTAGCACGGCTGGATCGGCTGGCAACAGCCAAAGAGATCGCTCAACTGAGTGCAACGCTAGGCCGGGATTTTAACTACGCCTTGATAGAAGCGGTCTCACTCCTGGAAGAAACCAGTCTGCAGAACGGGTTAGCCCAGTTGGTAAAAGCGGGTCTGCTCTACCAGCGAGGTGTACCCCCTATGGCGATGTACCAATTTAAGCACGCACTTATTCAAGATGCCGCTTATCAATCGTTGCTCAAGAGTAAAAGGCAATTGTATCATCAGCAAATTGCACAGGTGTTGACGGAACAATTTCCAGAGAGCGCACACACGGAACCGGAACTTCTCGCTCATCATTACACGGAAGCGAGTCTCATCGAACAGGCAATCTTCTATTGGCACAGGGCAGGCGAGCGAGCCGTTGGTCACTCTGCGAATTTGGAGGCCGTTGCACATCTGAGTAAAGGGCTCGAACTACTCCAGACCGTTCCGGATACCGCTGAACGGGCGCAGCAAGAGCTCAAGTTGCAACTCACCCTGAGCATAGCGATTGGGCTCATCTCAGGCTGGGGTGCACCGCAGATAGAACAAACCTATACTCGGATGTGGGAACTGTGTCAGCAGGTGGGTTCAAAACCTCAGATTTCCTCTGCCCTGTTCACACTACACAGATTTTATTCGATGCGAGGAGAGTTGCAGATGGCCCTCAAGATGGGGCAAGAGCTGATGAAATCCGCCCAAAACAGCCACGACCCAAGCCTTCTCATGCCCGCTCATCTAACGGTCGGGGTGGCTCAGTTCTGGTTTGGAGAGTTTGTCCCAGCCCAAGAACATCTCAATCAGTGCATTGCCATCGATGACCCAGAGTTAGGCAGCCATTTTACTGCACTTTACGGGAGCGACATCGGGTTGCTTTCCTTCAACTTTGCGGCTTGGAATCTATGCCATCTGGGGCATCTGGACGAGGCGCGCGAGCGAACGGATCAGGCGCTTGCAAAGGCACAAGAGCAGTCTCACACTTTTAGCCAAGTGGCAGCGCTGGGCATCGCCGCCATTGTGCATCAATGCCGCCGAGAGCCTCACCTTGCCCAAGAGCGAGCTGAGGCAGCCATGACGCTCTCCGACGAGCAAGGGTTTACATTTTGGTCGACTTGGGCAACTGCCATCTGGGGTTGGGCACTCGCAGAGCAAGGACGTACGGAAGAGGGAATTACACAAATACGCAAAGGGCTAGCTGGCTCCCAGGCTGCCAGATCTACTCTGTTTTGTACATGTACTCTTGTCCTGCTGGCCGAGGCGTATAGGAAGGTGGGGTTGACCGAAGAAGGGTTGACCGTGTTGAACGAGGCACGCGCTGCCATAGAAAAAACAGAACACCGTCAATATGAAGCAGAAGTTTATCGACTTCAGGCGGAATTCCTGTTAATGACAGGAAAAACCGACAGTGAGGTCGAAGCATGTTTTCTAAAAGCGCTTGAGATTGCTCGCCGCCAGCAGGCGAAGGTGTTCGAGCTACGAACGGTCATAAGCTTGAGTCGTCTGTGGCAAAGGCAAGGCAAAAAGGAAGAAGCCCTCAAGGTGCTTGAGGAAATCTATCAATGGTTCAACGAAGGATTGGATACCGCAGATCTTGTTGAAGCAAAGGCACTCTTGGAAGAATTATCAGCCGTGACGTCCTAACGCAGATCTCAGGGTTGAGACAATTATAGCGTGAGATGTCTTATACTGGATTAGGTTTGCTCTTTCCCGTTTGGAGCGTTGGAATAAGCCCCCCTCTGAATCTCCCCCCAAAGTTGGGGGGAGACATAGAGGGGGGCAAAAAGACTGCGTCAAATGGGAAGTTTCAATCCTAAATCGGTATTAGACATCCGTTTTGAAGGAGACCAATACGATGACAGAACAGATTGTATGGCCCCAAAAGACTCGGGAACTCCACAATCACCATTTCGATTCGACGATATGGAATGACTTCAAATTTCGCGACGATGACATTATCATCTCTACCTACGCCAAGTCCGGAACGACGTGGATGCAGCAGATCCTCTCGCAGTTGATTTTCAACGGCGAAGAAGGACTCAAAGTTGCCGAAATGTCGCCGTGGATTGATTTGCGCATACCGCCGAAGGCAGTGAAGCTGCCCGCAGTGGAAGCGCAAGAACACCGTCGATTCGTCAAAACGCATTTACCGGTTGATGCTTTGGTGTTTTCCCCGCAAGCCAAGTACATCTACATCGCACGCGATGGTCGGGACATTGTGTGGAGCCTCTACAACCATCACACCAACGCCACTGCGGCGTGGTACGAAGCGCTGAACGACACCCCTGGGCGCGTTGGCCCACCGATGGGAAAACCGCCTGATTCCATCAAGCAGTATTATCACGACTGGCTCGACAAGGACGGCCATCCGTGCTGGTCCTTCTGGGAGAATGTCAAATCGTGGTGGGACATCAGGCACCTGCCGAACGTGCTATTCGTGCACTTCGCGGCATTGAAGGCGGATATGCCCGGACAGATTCGACGAATCGCCGAATTCGTGCAAATACCGATTGATGAGACCAAATGGGATGCCATCCTCGAACACTGTAGCTTCGATTATATGAAGCAGAACGCGACTCTAAGCGTACCGCTTGGCGGTATTTTCTGGGAGGGTGGCGCGCAGACGTTTATCAACAAGGGGACGAACGGCAGATGGCGGGATGTGTTGACCGCTGAGGAGAGCCAGAAGTATGAGAAGATGGCCGAAGAACAATTGGGTGAAGCGTGTGCACACTGGTTCGCTACAGGGGAAGTCCCCAAGTCAGGGTAAGAGTCGAGGCGGACATCTGTAGGGTGGGGCTGGGGCCCACCATAATGGATTCGCATGGCCGGTGCATTTTCAACCCCCTCTTAAACGCTTGGTGTGAGTTTTTCAAAAGGCTGTAGGGGCGCCCTTACAGGATTTCCTTCGGTCACTGCTTGCCGCGCCCACTTGCCCGTTGTTCGCAACCTATCAGGGCGGAGCAAGCACCGCCCCTACGAAATCGGTGCATCTGAATTCACACCAAGCGTTTAACTTTAAAGTTGTTCCTTTTTAAGGAATCAAGTAAACCCTTGGACCTCCGCCAAAAGTTTTTGAGCGAAAATCCCTAACGCTAACCTTGAAAAGGTTTGAAACCTGTTCAAGGATTGGCTTGCTCTCATCCCTTCAATTCTGTCGGAACAACTCTGTTCAATTGAATCACAAGTTATGTTTCCCGTATGAAGCCTCTTGCGCCTTACTCGACCCAACCGGAACGAATCACCTGGCGAACAATTCTGATCTTGCTAATTCTGCTGCCATTTCTCTACCGATGGCATATCCAGAGTGAAGCAATTCATCGGGGTTTTCCGTCGCTGGTTGTGCCATTCTACAGTGTCATCTTTACCCTCCTGATACTGGCAGTGCTCAACCTCCCGCTGCGGAGATTCGCCGCCAAGTACGCCTTGACGGGGGGAGAGTTGATCTCCCTTTACGTACTTATGTCGATCACCGTCCTGTTCATGTCCTACGACATGTTCCTGCCGCTGGTCTCAATCATCGTTCACGCCTACTATTTCGCCAGCCCGGAAAATGAATGGCGCGACCTCTTCTGGAAATATCTGCCCAATTGGTTGACCATTAATGACCCCAATGTGCTAATCGCCTTTTATCGTGGAGATCAAACCCTCCTGGACGGACAGTATCTCCGTGCCTGGTTGAAGCCCATACTCTGGTGGTGTACCTTCACCTTTGTTCTGTGCTTTGTGATGCAGTGCATCAACGTGATTATCCGCAAGCAGTGGGCGGAGCAGGAACGCCTCGTCTACCCGACAGTCGAACTTCCTTACCAGATTTCCTACCACACCGGTTCGTTCCTCCGCAGTAAAGCGATGTGGTGGGGATTTGCCATCGCCGGATCAATTAGCCTCATCAACGGTCTACACGTCCTTTACCCATGGATGCCTGGCATCCCGAATAAGTGGATTCCGTTAAGCTCCCTATTCACCGAAAAGCCCTGGACCGCCCTGCTGCGCGGCGGAAGTGGAATCGTCATTTACCCTTTCGCGGTGGGGCTTTTCTTCCTGATGCCCCTGGATCTATTGATGTCGATCATCCTCTTTTTCTTCTTATACAAAGTGCAATACCTCATCAGCAGCATCACTGGAATGGAGAAGGTCCCCGGCTTTCCGTACCCTTTTGAGCAGAACACCGGTGCATACACGGGGATCTGCGTGATCGCGCTGTGGGGGACACGCCGTCAGATTTGGCGGGCGTTGATGCAAGCTGTGGGGCGGATACCGGCTGCAGATGAAGCCGAACCGATGCGGTATCGGACGGCTTTTTTGGGGATTGTGTTCGGCGGGATATTTCTGATAAGGTTTGCCATGCAAGGCGGAATGGCCCTGTGGATTGCGGTGCTGTTTTTCGCCGCCCACTTCGCGACAATCGCGATTCCCATCACGCGCATTCGGGCGCAGATCGGTCTTCCGATTCATTCGACCACTTTCATCGGCCCCCATCACAGCCTTGTCAGTCTGCTCGGCACCCGAAAAATCGGAGCGCAGAATCTCACATGGTTCTCTCTCTTCTTCTGGTTTAATCGGGACAATCGGAATCACCCGATGCCGCATCAGCTTGAGGCGTTCAAGCTCGCCGAACGGGGTAATCTCGAAGTTAAGGGATTGTCCCGTTGGATGCTCGCGTTGATCGTCGTTGCAATGCCGTTGTGCATCCTGATGTTGGTGAACATCTTTTTCAGGCTGGGCGTGGACACCGGCAAGGTGGGTGGACAGATTAACAGTTTTGGGGGACGCGCCTACGGCTTTCTGCACGGGTGGCTGACCTCACCGCAAGATGCACACACCGGACATATCGCCGCGATGACGATTGGATTCTGCGTCACGCTGCTCCTGGCCGCGATACGCAGCCGGCTGTTCTGGTGGCCGATTCATCCACTCGGCTACGGGATCTCTTTTTCGTCTCACATGCCGCTGCTGTGGGCAGCATTCATCATCAGCGGTGTCGCCAAATGGACCGTGCTGAAATATGGAGGAATCGGATTTTATCGTCGGACAGTCCCATTTTTCCTGGGGCTGGTGCTGGGCGATTTCGGCATCGGGAGCATCTGGAATATCCTGGGGATTCTCCTGAACAGAACGACGTACCATTTTTATCACTAAGGCTTCACACGGCAGAGAGCCAAATTGTTATGGATGGTAATATCAATGCGTGCTATAATCTGTGAATGTTGTTGCGATAGTGCACCATATCAAGGGACCACGGGAACACGAAAAAGGGGAAATCGAATGCTCAAAAGCTGCGACACAATGGTTGCTCTACCCGGCGCAACCACAGACAGCCAGACAATCTTCGCCAAAAACAGCGATCGCCCGGCAATCGAATGTCAGCCGCTCGTTCAACGCGGAAGGGCGACGCACCCCGCTGGGACGATGACGAAATGCCAGTTTGTCGAATTTCCTGAAGCGCCGACAACCTATCGTCATGTTGGATCGCGTCCATACTGGTGTTGGGGCTACGAACACGGGTTTAACGAATATCAGGTCGTGATCGGTAACGAAGGGCTGGCGTCGAAGTATGAATTTGATTCACCGAAGCTGATCGGTATGGAGTTGATTCGACTCGGTTTGGAGCGCGCAAAAACCGCTGCCGAAGCCGTTGAAGTCATGACAGACCTGATCACTCGATACGGACAGGGCAAGTTCAACAATGATCAGGGGGTGCGCACTTACGATAACGGCTACATCATCGCCGACCCGAAAGCGGCATATATCCTCCAAACCGCCGGTCACGAATGGGCGGTCAAACAGGTTCAAGGCGCGGTAGGCATCAGCAATGTCTATTCGCTGGAGGACGACTGGGCTCGGCTATCTCCCACCGCCATCGATCAGGCAAAAGCGAATGCGTGGTGGGACGATACGTCGGATCGATTTAATTTCGCAGCCGCCTACAGCCGTGAAGCGGATCGCTCGGTGGGCGGTGGGGCGATGCGTCGCCGACGTTCATGCACGGTGCTCAGCAAAGTGGCAGGTCAGATCGACACGCGAACCATGATGGCGCTCTTGGGCGACCACTCCGACGGGAGTTCGCCCGACGAACCGTTCCAAACGGAGATCTCGCAGGGGGCGAGCATCTGCGTGCATCACAACGATGACGGCGGGGGTGGGAATACCGCTGCCAGTCTGGTTGCGCATCTTTGCGATAATGGGTCGCGTTTGCCCGTCTACTGGTGCAGTTTCTATTCGCCCTGCTTAGGCGTTTTTCTGCCGACCTTCATCGAAGGGGAGTTGCCTTCAGTACTGGCAATCGGTGGCGAGGAAGCCTCAGATGACAGCCCGTGGTGGCTATTCCGGCAGTTGAGCCTGAAGGTACGCTTGGAAGAGACGGACTTGCTGCCAGCCGTTCAGGCAAAATGGAAAGCCTTCCAAACACGCCTCTTCGCCAGTGCGTATGAAATGGCAAGCGCGGGAAAGCAACAGATTGATCAAGGACGTGAAGCCGACGCGAAACAGTTCCTGACACAATATATGGCAGAGAACGTCCAGACGATGTTGGGGATGGTTCGACAGATGTTGTCGAGCGTTGGAACATCCGTCGAAATGGCGGCAGATTGAATCTGCACGAAAGAAACGAGAAGGATAATAGGCTATGGCCAGCAATGCCTCGATTGTTCCCCAACGTATGAATCCTGAACTGAGCCCGGAGTTAAACGCTTGGTGTGAGTTTTTCAAAAGGCTGTCTACGAAATCGGTGCATCTGAATTCACACCAAGCGTTTTATTGATGTACGCTCAATGCGGCTCACCGACATCGGAGGCACATCGACTCTGGCAACAGGGAAATACACAGCCTATGGGGGTAAAGATTTAGGGAGTAAGAGCCCTCGCGCAACGAAAACCGGGGCCGCTGAACGAGTACGAAGGACTGACCCCGAAGCGATAGGCGACGCGCAGGTGGCTGTCGTTGATCCACGAACCGCTACGCAACACGTGCCTAATTTCAACACTTGTAAAATTATTTATGACACTTGATATGTCCCCGCCTGCAAATGGATTTTCCCTCGGGCTCTTCCCATAGAAGTTGGAGTCATATTCATCAAGACACCACTCCCAGACGTTGCCCGTCATGTCGTATAGCCCGTAGCCGTTGGGCGGAAAACTGCCAACAGGGGAAGTTTTTCCCCATTGATCGCGTCCGCCTGTGCCACTGTAATTCGCGTTATCGTGAGAAAGCTCATCCCCCCACGGATACCGCTTCCCCACCAGTCCACCGCGGGCGGCTTTCTCCCATTCGGCTTCGGTGGGGAGACGTTTGCCCGCCCAACCCGCGTAAGCCATCGCCGCATACCAGCTCACATGGCCAACCGGGTAGTCGCCTTTGCCGCTCGGGTAGTTATCTCCATTCCACAGTTTTAGGTAGTCTCCACCGTGATATTGGGAGCGGATGCGATTTCTACGCCACTGCGAGTTCGCATCGATGAACCGCTTATATTGTGTATTCGTGATCTCGTATTTGTCAATATAAAAGGCGTCGAGGTAAACGGTGTGGACCGGTTTTTCATCGCCACTCCCATCGTTGCTGCCCATCAGGAATTCGCCTGCGGGAATCAAGACCATTTCGGCGTCATCCGTCTCGGAGATGATTTCTTCGGCGGCACCGTCATCGGCGATAATCTCCACCACATAGTTGCTACCGAACCTGTTCGGGGCATCAGCGCCCGCGTCCCAGACGATGCGCTTTTTCTTCCCGCCAGTAATCCCCTGCCCGATGTCGCCGCTAAACGTCTTGGCTGGCACATTGAACGTTTTCCCGCCATTATCGGAAATCTGCACGGAGAGGGTCATCGTATCCCCATCCGGGTCTTCCAGATTGTAGGTGATGTCCACCAGATGGGTGCCGGGGCGTTGTTCGGCGTGGGCGTTGCTGACAATTGGTGCGCGGTTTCGTCGCCCTTGTCCAAACGCCAGAAGTCCCCCGATTGTCAACAGTAAGAGCATGGAGAGTGGGA
>JAPUIP010000413.1 GCA_027296925.1 Candidatus Poribacteria bacterium
TCATCGCCTCAATATACGCTCGGGTACCACCATAACCGGGATAGAACGCCCGGACGGATCGAACCGGATTCAATCCACCATCCTCAGGCGTCTCGGCGCGAATCATGCGCACGCACGCTTCTGCCTCGGAGCGGTTATGCACATCGACAAAGACCACGGCTTCAAATCCTGCACCAATTGCCCTTTGAACCCTCAGTTGTTGGCCAGCGCTGTCGATCTTAATGATCTTACCCAAGCCCTTCGCTTCTGCTGCACGGCAGAGGTGCTCGAAATCTAAGGTTTCCAGGGCGCCATACTCGGCAACAACCTGCACCGTATTAAGAGCTGTGCAACCGATCATATCAATTTCGTTTGCCCATGGACTGTGCATCCTGGTGTCCAGCAAAAGTTCATCGGAGTTAAAAATTTCCCTCACTCGATTACGTATCATGGTTTCAGTTTCCTCTTGATGATTCAGATGATGAGAATTAGATCTGTGATTTTCACATATACGAATTATAGTGCATTGTGGCGGAAATTGTCAATCGCTATGATTTACCGGCTTGTACCAAAATCAAGATAGGTCTCTCTGCGAAATTGTGATAATATTCCCTCAGCAATGCCTTCGAATTTGAACGACGATAACAACTAACACAGGAGAAGAAAATGCCGAAAGAATTAGTTGCAGTTGCGGTTCAACAACCGGTTTTACGAGAATACGAAGATGGTCCCGTACCCGAAGGACACCTCCGAGTCAAAGTGGAGTTTGGTGCGCCGAAACGGGGCACAGAGCTCACGCTGTATCATGGCGCTCGCGGTGCCAAATTCCCAATGGGCTTGGGCAATATGTGTGTCGGTCGAGTCGTGGAAGTCGGTGAGGGTGTCGACAGCTTTTCCATAGACGATCGCGTTGCGAGTCACGGGAATCTGCGAGAGACACACACCTGGCACGTGGATCGGGTGTGGCGGATGAGCGACCGAATGACGTGGAAGGAAGCGGTCTGCTTTGACCCAGCACACTTTGCGTTATCGGGCACGCGAGATGGACAGGTGCGTTTAGGCGATCGAGTTGCTATCTTCGGGCTCGGTGCGATCGGACAGATGGCGGTCCAAATGGCGCGCATGGCGGGGGCGTCCTTTGTCGCAGCCGTTGACCCACTTGCTAAGCGACGCGAGGTGGCTGAAAATGCCGGCGCGGATCTGGTGCTTGACCCAACGGCTGTTGATGTAGGAGCGGAATTGAAGAAAGCGACCGGGGACAGTGGACTTGATGTCGCCATCGAAACAAGCGCGAGTTATGAGGCGTTGGATGGGGCAATCCGAGGGCTCGCTTTCGGTGGGACGGTTGCTGTCGTTGGCTGGATGAAAGAATGCACGGGAGGGCTGGATCTCGGCGCAGTCGCGCATGTCAACATTCCCAATCTAATCTTCGCCCGCGCCAACAGTGACCCCAACCGTGACCATCCGCGTTGGGACTTCCAGCGCATTCGAAAAACGTGCTGGGGCTGGCTTGCTGAGGGGCGCTTCCAATGCGAGGAGATTGTCGATCCGGTGGTGCCGTTCGCGGAATCGGCAAAGGCTTATGAGGAGATGGATTTCCACCCAGAGAAAAGCATCAAACTCGGTGTCGCGTTTTAGGAAAACGGTCGCAGAAGGGATTCTGCTCCTACAACGGAAATGCTGTATACGCCCGAGACTTTGTGTTTATCTGGGGCCATCCCCCCGCAAGGCGGCCAATTCGGCGCGGAGTTGCTCTAATTCGGATTCAAGGTCTCGCCGACGTTGTGCCTCTTCCTGGGCCACCGCTTCGGCCTGTCTTCGCCGTTGGGATTCTTCTTGGGCCAGAACTTCTGCTCGGTGTGCGGCAGCTTCCGCCTGTTGTCGCCGTTGCGCCTCTTCTTGGGCAAACGCTTGTGCCTGCTCTCGGGCTTGCTTTTCTTCGAGAGGGGTCGGAAGCGGCGTTCCATCTGGTAGATACGGACGTAACAGCCTCACGTGATTGGGCTGATCTTCCCAGCGAAGTTGCATATTCAGGGCATGGCTGAATAACCCCTCCTCGGCATCCGGGGCAATTCCCTCAATTTCACCGGATGCACTGCGGCGCCATCCGCGAAACTCCGGCGGTTTGTCACCTTCGGGCTGATGGATGAAATACTCCTGAACCCCAATGTCGATCAGGTATTGTCTCACCTTTCTTCCACGATCCTGCGCCGCGGTTGAGTCGGAAAGAAACTCAAATACAACCGCAGGGACAGCGCCTTCTGCCCACGTATAAAAACTGCGCCGCTGTGGAAAGGGACTGACGCCAAAAACAACGTGAATATCGGGCGCTACGAATTTCGTGATGTCTCCTTCTTGATAATACACAAAACTGTCGAACCCGACGTAGACAAGGCTATCCGCCTCAAAGTATACCTTGAATTGGCTACTGAGAGTCGTGATCTGTTCGCCATGAAACCCGGTTGCGGACATCGGCTCGTCGTCCTCCGAAGGGTAGCCTTCGATGTACACCGTAGGCTTTCCAGTTGCTTTTGGAAAGATTGGCATATATTTTCTGCGTTTGAAATCAGCATCGGTTGCGGCATTCATGATTTTCCCCTCTCAGCCAGTCCAGGCGGACTTCAAAACTTAATCGTCAATTCTCCCAGAAACTGCTTTGCCTCATTGCGGCTGCCGAAGACTTCAAAGAGATTCCCATCCACATCGGTGAAACGACGAACAAAATTACGGCTTGTTTGTGCGGGATTGAGATCGGAGTATTCCAACCACAGGTTGACCTTCGTCAGTACATCCCAATTCATTCCAACCGCGAAGGAGCTTGCGTCGCCTTCACCCTCCTGGGCTTGCTGGTTGACATCCTGGAAGATTGCGTTTTGATTGAGATTGGTTGTGCCATCGATCCGTTCCGCGTACAGATTCAGTTCTTTGTAACGGTAGGGATTGGGGTTCGTAATGAATTTGAGATTCGCAGCAACGGTATTCGTTAACGCTTGCGTCTCGAAATCATAGCTGTCTTCCAACTTCGGTGGCGTGATATAGCGTTCATCCTGTTCCACGTAAGTCAGAACATCGGCAAACGTCAAGTTCCAGCGTTCCGACAGGTTATACGTCAAGAGGAAAGAATTGCTCAATCGAAACTGATTGAGTTCGTCCTGAACGTCAGCGTTTTCGTCAATGTCTTCGTAATCTTCCGTGAAATCGCTGTCCACGTTGATTACCCGCGTGTTATAGAGCGCGTTCATGTGTGACGGCTTAATTGTAAACCCTTCGATGGAATATTGCCGGATGGTCAGATCGCTGCCGTCGCGGAGGTAGATGTGACCGAGGGAATCCAGGGTGAGGAAAGCCAGATCGTGCTCGTCTGCGCTGGTCTTGTCCACTTCATAAATAACCCGTCCGCTGTATCTGCCGCTGCGATCAAATCGCTGCACCCGCGCAATGACATTATGATAGATTGTCTCACGGATCGCCCTCGCTTTGAGATCTTCGTCCTCCTCCTTCTGATTCTCGTCCTTATCATCATCATCATCGTAGTAGTCGCTGTAGTAGCGGCGATATTCCACCTCCTCCAGCAAACGGATTCGCCGGTGCAAGGCGTCCAGATCTGACTGCTGTGTCGGATCGAAACTGAACGGCGACGATCGCGAGCGAACGCTATCGAGGACACTGTCGGCAAGTTCTGTGCCCGTTGAATAAAGATCGGTAACCCCTTGTCCAGATGGCGACACGACATCGATGACAAATGCCAGGGGGCTACCCAAAAACCGTTTGAATTGGCTGGAATCCTTGACCAGTATTTCACCGGTAGCGAGCGCGGCAATCGCAAGCGGTTTGGTGAATTCCCCATCACCGCGTCCCTTTTTTCCAAAGCTCAGCATAAACCGTCCTTCCGCGTTGAACTTGACCACACGGTGGTTGCCGGTGTCCGCAATCAGCACATTCCCTTCGATGTCGATCTCAATGTCCGAAGCGTCACGGTCAAACTCACCATTGCCGGCACCGTACCTTCCAAAGTCGATTAATCGCTTCCCGTCTGCGTCGAACTTGTGAACCGTCGATCTTTTCCGATCCAGCACGTAGAGTTGGTTTTGGCTATCTACGTCAACGAGAAGTTCGCGATCATGCCCTTTCGGTTGAACGCCAAATGCCGTCTTACCTTCCTCGTCAATGATGAGACGCGCGGGTAAAACCTGTTTCGGACGCACATCAACCGCATCCACAAAATAGGTGTGCATCAGCTCCCCGCTTGCGCTGAACTTGTAAACACACGGTGCAAACATATAAATCTTGGGGTCGGCAGTTTCCTCGATGTGATGTGCGGTTATATCAGCGACATAGATATTTCCATCTCCATCAGCGGCAATATCGCCCGGTTTTTTGAGGATGTTGTCCACCGTCTTCTCTTTGGGAATCTGCATGATAAACTCGCCGGTGGGTGACAACTTTTGTACCAGCCGGTTATCCGCATCGCTGACGTAGATGTTGCCTTCGGCGTCGAATGCGACATGGCTATTTTTGCTAAAAAATCCGTTTGTCGATCCTTTCCCGCTGAACTCCTGCTCGAACTTGAGAAAACTCACGGCGCGTGTTTCATCCGCCCGCCATACGAAGAGGGCATACGTCATAAACAGAAGGGCAATCGATTTTTTCATTGATTCCAATCTCCTCAGATGGTTTCAAAATAAGTTCAGCGTTGCTTCGCCGATTCGCTGATTTGTTGCGCTCAGTATAGCACGAATCCGCTCAAAATTCAAGCTCTACTATCACCTTGACATGAGCAATCCCGCCTGATAAACTAAACCACAGCCGATCTGTCATGAGTAAGCGTGTGTACGAGAAGTCGGCTGCGCACAATCTGACTCACATTTTCATACCTCAATATTCGGCATACATTTTGCTGTAATGCCGAAACTGTATTTATCCAGATCATATTGCATGGTTGTGCAAAGCCTCACGGGAAGCGACCTTCTCCCTCCGACAGATTCTCTTCCTTATTTCTCCTCCCTTGATGGGAGAGGGCTTTGAGGCTTAACTTGATCCGTATGGGGGTGGAGGGGGCCAGCCCATACAAAAGTATATGACATGATCAGGACAATGACGCGGAAACACCGGAAAATTATTCACTTTTTGCAGCGACAAACTCGGAATAATACCGTTTTGAGTTTCAGATGAGCCCATTCTCAAATCCCCCTCAATCCCCCTTTCGTAAAGGGGGTCGGGGGA
>JAPUIP010000414.1 GCA_027296925.1 Candidatus Poribacteria bacterium
TTTTGGCGGCGCTGTTGGCGTGCTTGTGACCCCAATGCTCACTGGTATGATGCCAGCCAAAATAGCAGTGGGACTCATGCTACCCCTTCTCTTTTCTACGGATATCTTTTCGCTTTTTCACTACTGGAGGCGTTGGGACGGACGCAATGTCAGCCGATTGACACCGGGGGCTTTGCTGGGAATAGTTATTGGCAGTGTACAAATTATGATCCTGGTGATGCTTGAAAGCTCGTCTCCCACCTTGCGAAAGCCAAACCATCACCGAGGAGGTTCATCATGACACTGAAATGGGGTGTTCTTGGCGCGGGAAGCGTCGCTCAACGCCGAGCAATCCCCGCGATCAATAAAGCGAAAGGTGCTACGCTTCACGCCGTGCTCTCCAGAGATGCTGAGCGTGCCAGCCGAATCGCGACAGAACATGAGGCAAAGAAGTATTACACAACCGTCGAAGATCTCCTTTCGGATCCGGAACTGGATGCGGTTTATATCTCAACGCCTGTGTATCTGCACTGCGAGCAAGTCATCCAGGCCTCTGAACGCGGTTTCCACGTCCTCTGCGATAAACCGATGGGAATGAATCCTGAGGAGTGCCAACGGATGATTGATGCCTGCGAGGCAAATGGCGTGCATCTACAGATCTGTTTTCTGTTTCGCTTTCATTCTTGCTTCCAGCAGATCCGGAATTGGGTGAAGGCGGGACACTTCGGACAGATCGTTCAAGGTCGGATGCCAATCCTCAAACCTTTTCAGATTGACAAAGGTGCATGGCGTGGTAACCCTGAACTGGGCGGTGGTGGCTGCCTCATGGATCTTGGGGCACATAGCGTTGATCTGCTGCGCTATATCATCGGAGAGGTCAGCGAAGTCAGCGCGTTTTGTAATAGTACGATTCATCACTACGATGTCGAAGAGACCGGAACAATCTTGATGCGTTTTGAGAATGGGGCTCAGGCCGTCACCGATACCAGCTTTTCTGCCGCCGGGTGCGATCTTGTGTTGGAGATATACGGTACAGATGGATGGGTGCTGGTTTATAATGATGAGGGCTGGAAAATCAAAACCTTTCTCGACGGTCAAGCCAACCTCATACCCTCTCAGTATGAAGACCTGTATCAGTTCCAGTTTGAGCATTTCGCGCGCTGTGTTGCCGAAGACGAGCAACCGATTGCCACCGGATTCGACGGGCTACGAACAAATCAGATTCTCGCAGCCGCTTACGAATCGGATCGGACGGGGAAAGCCATTCGCTGTTCTCGATAGAGCGATACAGGTAATGTATCGCCACTTTCGACGTTCTCCATCCGCTCCGTCGAAGGGCGACAAATTGACGCGATTTTGATGGCAGAGGAGGGATAGTGACATTTTGTCTCGATTATGCCGATGTCAAAATGTCATCGGCGAGGGGATAACTCAGTGATAACAGGCTGGCATGTCTCTTGCTTATTCCAGCGTGAAGTAAGTCAATCGAATAATCTATCCAACCAACGGATAGGTTCACCTATTCAAACGACAGAGAGGAGAAACGGATATGCCACTCATACCACTCGGCGATCGGGTTTTGATCCGACGCATTGGAGAAGACGAAGAACAGACAACGAGCGGCGGGATTATCATCCCGGATACGGCTAAAGAGAAGCCTCAAGAGGGAGAAGTGATTGCTGCTGGGAAAGGTCGTCTGCTTGATAATGGCGAACGGCAACCTATTGATGTCAGCGCTGGGGACAAAATTCTGTTTGGCAAATACTCTGGTACTGAAGTGAAGTACGAAAATGAAGAGTATCTGATTCTACGGGAAGATGATATTCTGGCCAAAATGGGCTAATTGTGGCCAGGTGAGGAAGACATAGGAGGAACGACAATGGCAGCAAAACAACTGACTTTCAATGAAGATGCACGTAATTCGATTAAGCGTGGGGTTGATGCGCTTGCGAATGCCGTGAGGGTAACTTTGGGCCCCAAGGGAAGGAACGTTATCCTGGATAAAAAATTCGGTGCCCCGACAATCACGAAAGATGGTGTTACCGTCGCCAAAGAGATTGAACTTGAAGAGCCTTATGAAAACATGGGGGCGCAAATGGTAAAGGAAGTTGCTTCCAAAACCAGCGATGTTGCTGGTGATGGAACAACAACTGCGACCATCTTAGCCCAAGCGATCTACCGTGAAGGCTTGAAAAACGTTGCCGCAGGCCGCAACCCGATGGGGCTCAAGCGTGGTATTGAGAAGGCGGTTGAGGCCGTGGTGGATAACCTGAAAGCGGTTAGCCGAGAAACAACCGAGAAAACGGAGATCGCGCAGGTCGCTACTATTTCCGCCAATAACGATGGCGAGATCGGCAACTTGATTGCGGACGCGATGGAAAAGGTTGGCAAAGACGGCGTCATCACCGTTGAGGAAGCCAAGAGTCTTGATACTACGCTCGATGTCGTCGAGGGGATGCAGTTCGATCGCGGCTACCTTTCACCGTACTTTGTCACCGATCCGGATCGCATGGAAGCCGTGCTGGAAGACCCCTATGTTCTCATCCACGAGAAGAAGATCAGCGCACTCAAAGATCTGGTGCCGATGCTTGAAAGAATCGCCCAACAGGGCAAGCCCTTCCTCATCATCGCGGAAGATGTTGAAGGAGAGGCATTAGCCACGCTGGTTGTCAACAAGATTCGTGGAACGATACGGGGCGCTACCGTCAAAGCGCCGGGGTACGGCGATCGACGCACCGCGATGCTCGAAGATATTGCCATTCTTACCAATGGCCGCCTAATCTCCGAAGATCTCGGAATTAAGCTTGAAAACGTGAACTTGAACGACCTCGGTCAAGCAAAGCGTATTGTTATCGACAAAGATAACACGACAATCATTGAGGGCGCCGGTAGCACGGAAGCCATCCAGGGGCGTATCAATCAGATTCGCAACCAGATCGAGGACACCACTTCCGATTATGATCAAGAGAAGCTGCAAGAACGTCTCGCAAAGCTTGCCGGTGGTGTTGCCGTCATCAACGTGGGCGCAGCCACTGAAGTCGAGATGAAAGAGAAGAAAGCACGTGTTGAAGACGCAATGCACTCAACCCGTGCCGCTGTTGAGGAAGGAATCGTCGCAGGTGGCGGGGTCGCTCTTGTTCGGGCCGGATCCGCGCTCGATAAACTGAATCTCGAAGACGAGACGGAGCAAGTGGGTGTTGACATCGTCCGCCGAGCACTGGAGGAACCGCTTCGTCAGATCGCACGCAATGCAGGTCAAGAAGACTCGGTCATCCTCGCCAAAGTGAGAGAGGAAGCCGAAGATGTGGGTTACGACGCCCAGAAGGATGAATTCACCGATATGTTTAAAGCAGGGGTCATTGATCCAACCAAAGTTGTCCGCGTCGCGCTTCAGAACGCATCCAGCATCGCTGGCTTGATGATCACCACCGAAGCGTTGATCGCAGAAATTCCTGAGAAGGAATCAGCATCTCCGATGCCGCCTGGTGGTGGTGATATGGGTGGTATGTACTAGAAGTGAAAAAGTAGCACAACCAACAAGGGGAGTGAGACACAGTAACGTGTCCACTCCCCTTTTCAGTTTATACCACCCGCCACAGTTAAGCTCTACACAACACACAAAAACCGGAAAACTTTCCGGCTCGCTGAATTTCCAGCTTCCCTGATTGCTTATACCATTTGTAGTTTTCAATGAGCCCATTTCGTAAGAAATATAAAGAACCACAGAACAGCCAATAAAATCCCCCCAACCCCCTTTACGAAAGGGGGAGAGCGCTTCCCCCTTTGGAAAAGGGGGATTGAGGGGGATTTAAGAATAGGCTCATCTGAAACTCAAAACGGTATTATTCTTGCTTTCACCCCATCCGCAGACTTCGATCCGCCAGAGGTAAATCCACCCGAACATTGCCGCGCCGGTGGGATTCGCGCAAAGCGATAGCAATCTCTAGAGCCTCCCTGCCAAACTCACCCGGACAGATCCGTTCTTCTCCGTTTTCGATCGATCTGCAGACACCCTCAATCGCGTCCACCATCGAACTGCGTGGGTGCCAGGGATTGGGAAATTGACACTGGATCGGACCGCCCGTTTCCGGATGTGTCCCCCAAAGCTCAAACTGCGCGTGAGCATTCCGCGAGACGATACGTCCCTTCTCTCCAATAAACTCCAGCGTCCAATTCAGCCCTGAAGTTTCAGACCGGGTATTCATGAAGGCGCGTACACCGTTCTCATAGACGATGTATCCCGAGCCGGAGAGATCGCTATCTCCTGCCGCCTGTTCATCACTGTCCATAACGCCAAAGACCCACTTTGCGGGTGCACCAGCAAACAACCGGAATAGCGCAAGGGTATGGCTATGCAGATTCGATAGGCTGGATGGGCTGTGACAGATCATCGACTTCAATCCGCCAATCGCTCCTTCAGCGATTGCACCACGGGCATTCGTATACCAGTTGTACCAGTTGAGGTGACAAGCAATCGAAAAGATCACGCCGTGCTTGTGGCACGCTTCGACCATCGCGTCTGCTTCAGCCAGCGTGCGACACATCGGCTTCGTGGCGAAGATCGCTTTGACCCCCATCTGCGCCAGGCCTATGGTCACTTCTGCGCGTGGTTCCGGACGGGTTGTCACGCAGACAATATCCGGCTGTTCCTTTTCTACCATCTCTCGGTAGTCGGTGTAGAGGGCTTCAACGCCCCAACGCCGTTTGAAATCATCGAGCTTCGCTGGATCAACATCGGCAGCGGCGACGAGCTCTACGCCCCTTGCCTCGATCATCGCCGGGGCATGCGCCCACGGCCAGGGGTAATGCGGCATGCCGATGTGCTCATCATCAATTGTACTGCCCATCCTACCACATCCGACAACTGCGCCGCGATAGG
>JAPUIP010000415.1 GCA_027296925.1 Candidatus Poribacteria bacterium
TCTCGGCGATCGAGGAGTACTTTGCGCCGGTCCTCGTCGGCAAGAACCCCACCGAGATTGAGCGACTCTGGCAGGTGATGTATCGCCTGTTCTGGTGGCGGCAGGGCGTGGTGATGAGCAGCGCTATCAGCGGAATTGATCAGGCTTTGTGGGACATTGCCGGCAAAGCTTACGGCCAGCCGGTTTACCGTCTTCTCGGCGGACCATGCCGTGACCGTGTTCGGCTGTATGCCCGCGGAGATCTAGGCTTGCCATCGCAGGCAGAAGAGGCGCAAGCCGCTCTCGATGAGGGATTTACGGGCTTCAAGTGGGGCTATGGCCCGACAGGCCGGCCGTTCGACGAAGCGGAGAACATCTGTGCGTCACACGACACCGCCCGTGCTATCGTGGACAAAACGGGGGACCGACTTGAGCTCATGGTGGACTGCGCCGGGCTGTTTTCGCTGAACGGCGCAATGCGCTTGGTTCGCGGCTTGAGCGATTACCGGATGCTGTTCGTCGAAGAACCGGTGTGTGTGGATAACCTCAACGAAATGGTGCAACTTCATGGTTCGGGGCTAGGCATCAACCTGGCCCTCGGCGAGCGGCTCTGCACACGCTGGGCGTTCCGCGAGTTTTTGGAGCGACGAGCGGTGGACGTCGTGCAGCCGGATATCTGCCACGCCGGCGGCATCAGCGAACTCCGGAAGATTGCGACGATGGCGGAGGTCTACGGGGTCAGGGTCGCGCCGCACAATCCCTACGGTCCAGTTGCGTTGGCCGCAGCCGTGCATTTTGCCGCGGCGACGGGCAACTTCCTGATTCTGGAATACTGCCGCCGCACGCCGCTGTTTTTCCAGGTCCAAGAACAGAGCGTCACCATCGCAAACGGTCACGCGGAACTCCCGACAGCGCCTGGGCTGGGCGTGGAGTTAGACGAAGCGCTGATCGACCAGCATCCGTATCAACCCCTTGAGATCCGGGAGTATTATGGCGCGGATGGATCGGTGCCATTGATCTGAATGACGGTGAAACGCCTTGTAATTGAGAGAATCCTGTTATGCACACGCGACGCTATTTTCCGGCACCATCCTAAGGTGGCACCGGCCTGGGTCTGGCAATTGGCCAGAAACAGGTCGAACTGATGGGGGACAATTAGCGTTTGAATCTCCTCCTCGGGCCCCCTAACTTTGGGGGGAACGCGCAGCAAATCCACAAAAGCAGCATTGAGATGAGGTTCACACAATTCCCGAAAGAAAGAAGGATACGCTATGAAAATCACCAATGTTGAACTGACCTACCTGGATGTTCCCTTTACCCCTCACACCAACCAGCACATGCAGTATTGGCTGCCCCACTGGCGCATCGTCCAGCTCTGCCAGATCACCCTCGATAACGGCGTGGTCGGTCTGGGCGAGACCATCCCCAACTACACCTGGGCGCGCGTTCCCGACGACATCGAAGGGCGAATCGTCGGGCGCGAAGGCGGCGATTTGCTGTGGGAGGATAGTCTGGGCGCCGGCGTACAGATGGCCCTCTTTGATGCGATCGGCAAGACCCTGAATGTGCCGGTCTACCGACTCCTGGGCACCAAGGTACGCGATTGGTCTCCACTCTCCTGGTGGGGGATGGACATGCCCCCAAATGACTGGGCGCAGCAGTGCGTCGATGCGGTTGCGCAGGGGTATATGTCCGCCAAACTCAAAGCCCGCACCTGGTACGACCTGCATGCCGCACTCCAGGCCATTATCGAGCGTGTGCCACCACAGTTCAAGCTAGATTTCGATTTCAATGCGACGCTGGACAACGCCGCGAATGCCGTAGAGTTCCTCAAGACCCTGGAGCGGTACGAGCAGGTCGCCATGATCGAGAGCCCCATCCCGCAGGGCGATGTGGCTGGCAACCTCCACATCCGCGAGCGTATCAACCGTCCGGTGGCGATGCACTACGGCTCTCCGCCGATTATGACCACCTTGAGTGAGGACGTGGCTGACGGCTTCGTGATCTGCGCTGGAGCGTATCGTCTGCTAAAGCAAGCAACGGTCAGCGAAGCCGCGAATAAACCCTTCTGGCTGCAACTCGTCGGCACGGGCATCACGACCACCTGGGCCGCGCATCTGGGTGCCGTGTGCGAACAGGCGAAGTGGCCGGCGATTACCTGCATGAACATCTGGGAGCACCAACTCATCACGGCGCCGATCGCGTTGCGCGGCGGATTCCATCGCGTCCCAGAGCAGCCAGGGCTGGGAATCGAAGTGGATAGGGAGGCGCTGGAGAAATACAAGGTGGACTATTCCTTTGTAGACCCGCCACGCCATGTCTATCGTTACGCGCGCGCCAACGGCGAAGTGACCTACTACGGGTGCAGTAAACAGGAACTTCACAGGGTGTACCCCGGCGATGCGATGCCGGTGTGCGAAGCGGGCTCCACCCTAGACGTTGTGCCCGACGACGGTAGCGCGGCGTTCAAGGAACTGTACGAAGCGGTGCAAAATGGCAATACCGTGCGCCGGCTCGAATAGCCGGCAACCGAAATTAGGAGCAGCTTTATGAATCGAAGAAATTTCCCGCAACCGCCAACTGAACCTCGCGTGTTTATGTTCGATGACGGCCGTCATGCCGCCAGCCTCTATCAATTTGAGCCACCCCTCGCCCCCGGCGATTTCACGCTCAATGTCGATCAACTGGTCGATAGCGGCGTGGATACCTTGATTTACTTCGCGGTGCTGGAGGGGGGCGTGGCCATGTATGACAGCCGCGTTGCACAGAAGTGGGGCGATAATGTCAGCAAATGGACACACACCGTTTGGTATCGCGCAGGGCGGAACATTCAGCAACTCGTCGCCGATGGCCACGACCCGCTGAAGCTGCTCTGCGATCGCTGTCACGAAAAAGGCATTTGGTTCATCCCCAGCAACCCGGTCACGCTTTCTGGCGGAGACCGGGCGACCGACGGAGGGCTGGGACGCAAGTCCGACTTCGTGTATGATCATCCCGAGTTTGAGGTCGGGGAGGAGGATGACCCGCGTGCTTCGGACGTTTCACCGACCCGATTCAGCTTTTTGCATCCGGAGGTTCGGGAGGAACGGTTCCGGGTGTCCGAGGAATTACTTTCCCGCTATGAAACCGATGGGGTTGAGTTGAACATGACCGACTTCGTTCCTTTCTGTAAATTTAGCGAGGTCGAACAACTCGCCCCGGTGATGACCAAATGGATACGTAACTTGCGCAGTGTGGCGCTGAAAGCCGAGCAGGAACAGGGACGCCGCAAGCGCATCTACGCCCGCATTCCGGCGCACCCGGATGCCTGGCGCGTACTTGGATATGATGTCCCCACGTGGGTTTCAGAAAAGCTTGTGGATGGCTTGATTTGTCAACCCGGCCTCACGCAGGGACCGGTAGATCAAGACCCCGATTTGTCGGGTGCGGTGGACTTGGTTCGCGGTACCGAATGCCGGGTGCTGGCAGCCTTCCAAAACTTGCTGGGCAGACAACGCAAGCAGTATGCAACCCCGCCGATGATCTGGGCAGCGGCAGCAAATGCCTATGCCCAGGGCGTGGACGGCTTTGGGATTGCTGACGCGCATTGGACGCCGAACGGTTGGCCGTGGGGGCACGATGAATACCAGACACTGCGCCTCCTCGGTCACCCCGAAATGCTGGCGACGGCTGATAAACTCTACCGCGTTCGCTCTGAAACAAGGAGCGTCACAAAGGGTTCCACATGGGCGCCGGGCGTATCCCCTTCCCTCCCGCAGACGCTCATCGAAGGGGAGCCGGTGGCTGTTCGACTTCGGATCAGTGACGAACTGCAACGGTGGCACGCTCTTGAAAGAGTTGAGTCCGTTTGCCTGCGAGTGCGCTTGACGGGGCTTGAACCCTCGCTAAACGATGTCCGGATCGAACTCAACGGTCAGCAGCTTCCGGATTCCATTTTGCAACTCAACGATCTGACCTACCGTCTGATTAGCACGGGCGCCGTCGGACCCTACGGCTATGTGTATGAATACCACCTGACGCCCGAATACTATCCGAAACCCGGGCATAACACCGTGCAAATCACGCTGGTGAAACGCGACCCGAACATCGAGAATCCTTTTGAAGTCTATGACGTTGACTGCGCTATCCGGTACCGAGTGCATCGTCACTTCAAACGGGAGCCGATCGACTATTAGGCAATAAAGGGCTCAAGGAGTTATTATGGTAAAGACAGATAAGCCGGACATGCAACAACCTTCGCATCTGGTACGCTTTGGCAAAACCGATCTGTACGTGTCCCGCGTGTGTCAGGGGACTGCATTTCGCAACATGCCGCGAGCGGCGAATAACCCGATGGGGCTGCGCGTACTGCAACACTGTATTGATGTGGGTGTGAACTTCTTCGACTCCTCCAACGCCTACGGCTGGGGCGGTTCTGAGGATGTGCTGGGCAAGGCGATTGCAGGACGCCGTGATCGAGTGGTTATCTGCACAAAAGTGGCGGCGTCTCATAAGCCGCCAACTGAAGACGCCGAAGCGAAGCCCGCTCGCTTTACGCGAGATTTTCTTTTCCGTCAGGCGGAAGGCAGTCTCAAGCGTCTCGGTACGGACTACATTGACCTCTACCTGCTCCATCAACCGGATCAGAGCACGCCAGCGGCGGAAATCGTCGATTCGATGGATGCGCTGGTGCAAGCGGGCAAGATTCGGTACTGGGGCGTTTCCAACCATAGCGCCGCACAGGTAAGCGAATACGTCAAACTCGGCGAAAGCACAAGCAAGGCGCCGATTACCGGGATTGAAGATTATTACAATATCGCAGGAGAATCCCTGAATGACGCCGGTGAATCTCGTGTGCACCAACTGGAGCAGGAGATGTTTCCGGTATTGCGTCGTGCGGATTTGGGGCTCATGGCCTTTAGCCCGCTGGACACAGGGCACCTCGTGCCGGGGCGCAGTGTCCAGGCGGGGAGCCCGCTGTCAACGCTAATCGGGAACGTCGATGAGGTTGCTCAAGATTTAGGTGTGGGCCGCGCCGAGGTGTGCGTCGCCTGGGTGCTGACCCATCCGGAGGTGACCAGCGTGCTGGCTGGCGCCGAGCGTCCCGAACACGTTGAGGAAAATGTGGCGGGTACAAGACTCGTGCTCCCCGCCGAGGCAATCGACGTCCTCAGCGCCGCCAGTGAAGCTTACCGAAAGCAGAAAGCCGTAGAGGCGAACCGCTGATTTGCTGCATATTCATTAACTGAAGCGAAGGAGGACCGCATGTCCGCTCATTCCACGAACCATCAACTCCTCCGAAGTGTCAAGGCGCGCGTGCGCCGTAGCGGGCCCTGTCGTAGGCGACGGTACCGCTTCTGGTTTATCTCTCTCGCAGTGCATTTATGCCTGGCGCTTCTCTTGACGTATCTCACAATCGCGCCTAGATTTTCCGGGGAGATTACTCCCATAAAAGTTAGCCTGCTTAAAGTTGAGCGGTCACCCGTTGTCCAAAATAGGCCGGAGGTCGAAACGCCGGTCCTTCTGCCCAAGCCCGTGCCCGCGCTTCACATCGCGTCAGCGTCGGTGTCAACGCAGGGCCGTTCTATTCGTATCCATCGCGGCAAATCTGCATTTCGATCCCCTCCGTTGGTAGCATCGAAGCGGCCCCCTGTTTTGCTGCGACAGAGACCCGTGGCCAAAGTTTCCTCTGCAGCCCCTACCATTCACGCCTCCACGGACTCCTTTGCCACAATAGCTTATCTTCCCCTCCAGCCACATCCGCCTCTTGCCCCAGTTGGGAGCGGCCAGGGCACAAACGAAGGAGCGGCTCGCCATTCTGGGCGTGGCGCCTTCGTTCGAGGGAGCAACGCTCAAGTGCGTGTCAGCAGCCCTGTTGGACTGACTTCACTCGTTACTACCGAAGGTGCAGCCAATCTTGATGAGACGCTTGCCGATGTTGCCGATAACATCCCGCTGGGTAATGGCACTCTCGACCTGCCAAAAGGAACACCCGGAGCGATTATTCAGGGACGTGGCCGGGAGGTCATCGGCCACGTCAATCTTGTTCGCTTTGAAGACCCCCTTCATCCGGATGCGGTCATATGAGGAAGCGGAATCGGAAATCTCCGATTTGGGGCAGGTCTGCCCTACCTCGTGAAGGCGTTGAATCAGAAAACCGGTATTCAGACCGCCTTTGTTGATGCGGTTGCGATTACCGATGCCGCGTTTTTTGAAGCCCCCATTATTTTCATGGAGCCCATTCCCCGCGCCCTGATCAAACTGAACCCACCGCCCTTCCAGTACTCACGGATTCGCCGCGTGCGGGGTACACAAACCTATAGCCAACGAGAAATCCAACGGCTGCGAGCGTACCTCATCCACAGGGGCGGGTTTATCTATATGGCAGCGCACGGGAATACGCCGCAAACCTTGCTCTCTGCCCATCGCGTCCTCCGGCAGATTTTGCCGGAGCATCAACTGACGCCAATCCCGAATGACCACGAAATCTATCGGGCATACTACTCGTTAAATGGCCCGCTTCGCTTTCCAATTAAGGAAGTTTCGGGCATGACGATTCACTTCGGATCTCACACTGAATTGCAGGGCGTCTTCATCAATGGTCGCCTTGCCGTCCTTGTGGATACGGAGGCGATGATGCACGTGATCGATGGCGCGGTTCAGAAGCCGTTCCACGGCAGTTATGAAAAGTGGAATACGCGATTTGAGGAATATGCACCGCATGCCGCACGGCAACTCATCAACATCGTCGTGTACGCCATCACGCATGGGAACATCTCGGATTACAGCAAATACATTCCGTCAACGGCGTTGAAAGATGCCGATCGTGAAGGCTTCTGGAGGAAAGCGCCGCGAGCAATGCCAAAATTATAGCAGAGATGATTGCCTGGTCTTGCCCGAACACCTTAGTGGAAACTGAACCAAGAAAGGATAGGTGACATACCATGAAACGGACACTCTTTCTATTAACGCTTACGATGCTCGTTACACCGGCGTGGGCAGGGACGCTCACAGATGACTTTGAGGACGGGGATTTTGACGGGTGGAGACCTGCACGATTTCGTGGTGGTGAACGCGCAGAGTGGGTTGTGAAGATATGTCAGAAATGCAGAAGTTCATTTTGATAACGTTGTCATCTCAGGCGAGACTATCCCCGACTTGGATATGAACGAGTTTTTAGCCGTCTCACCCCAAACCAAACTTACCACGACTTGGGGGAAAATCAAGCGTTTCTAGATGCAGAAGTCCGTCGCATCAATGATGGAGA
>JAPUIP010000416.1 GCA_027296925.1 Candidatus Poribacteria bacterium
CCGCTTTGTTGATATGATGATGAACTACATCACCTTTGACTTCGGCGAGAGTTTTTTCCAGGACCGTCGGGTTATCGATATGGTGGTCGATAAGATGCCGGTTTCGATCTCCCTCGGACTTTGGACGACTCTACTCGTCTACACCATCTCGATACCGCTTGGTATTGCAAAGGCGGTTCGAGATGGCACCCGCTTTGATCTGGGAACGAGCAGCGTCATCACAGTTGGTTATGCGATCCCTAATTTTCTATTCGCTATCCTCTTGATCGTCGGGTTCGCCGGGGGGCGATATTTCTCCTGGTTTCCGCTGAGAGGCCTGGTGTCCGAAAACTGGAGTGAGTTGAATGTTTTCGGCAAGATCATCGATTATTTTTGGCACATGGCGCTGCCAATCACGGCAATGGTCATCGGTGGTTTCGCCACGCTCACTTTGCTGACGAAGAATTCCTTTATCGACCAGCTCAAAATGCAGTATGTGATGACGGCGCGGGCAAAGGGGTTGAGTGAGAGGCGGGTGCTGTATGGTCATGTTTTCCGCAATGCGATGCTCATTGTCATCGCCGGTTTTCCGAGTGCATTCATCGGCATTCTGTTCACCGGCTCTCTGCTCATCGAAGTGATCTTCTCGCTCGACGGTTTGGGGCTCCTGGGTTTTGAAGCGGCAATCAATCGAGACTACCCTGTGATGTTTGCAACCCTGTACTTCTTTTCCCTTTTAGGACTTGTTATGAATATCGTCGCAGATCTCACGTACGTCCTTGTTGATCCGCGAATAGATTTTGAATCGAGAGAAACTTAACTTGAACGACACGAAATCCCGATGGATACGGACGATGTCACCGCTGAATCGTCGTAGACTTGCGAACTTCAAAGCGAATCGGCGCGGTTATATCTCGCTGTTGATTTTCGGCCTCCTTTTTGTTATCAGTCTGCTCGCAGAATTCATTGCCAACGATAAACCACTGGTGATTTTTTTCGATGGCAGTCTCTTATTCCCGATTTTCCGGTTCTACCCAGAAACTCGGCTTGGTGGTGAGTTTCCATCGGAAGCTGATTACCGTGATGATTACGTTACAGGGCTCATTGAGGAAAAGGGTTGGATGATTTGGCCACCAATCCCTTATTCCTACGATACCGTCGTTTTTGGCCGACCGGCGCCGGCGCCACCATCTCGGCAAAACTGGCTGGGTACAGACGATCAGAGTCGAGACGTCGTTGCCCGGCTCATCTACGGCTTCCGCATCTCCGTGCTGTTCGGACTTATTCTCACTTTCTTTTCGATAATCATCGGTGTTTCGGCGGGCGCGGTACAGGGGTTTTTCGGTGGCTGGATCGATCTCATTTTCCAGCGCTTTATGGAAGTCTGGGGGGCAATACCCAGGCTCTATCTGCTCATTATCCTCTCCAGCATCGTGCAGCCGAACTTCTGGTGGTTGCTCGGTATTCTGCTCCTTTTTAGCTGGATGGCTTATGTCGGCGTCGTTCGCGCAGAATTCTTACGCGCCAGGAACTTCGATTTTGTACGGGCTGCGAGAGCTTTAGGTGTGTCAAATATGGTAATCATGTTCAGACATGTCCTACCGAATGCAGTGGTCGCCACGATCACCTTTTTGCCATTTAACTTGAGCAGCGCCATCACTTTGCTGACGGCCCTCGATTTTCTTGGCTTCGGACTGCCACCCGGATCCCCCTCGCTCGGTGAAATGGTAACCCAAGGACGCAATAACCTTCAGGCACCGTGGCTTGGCCTGACAAGCTTCTTCACGCTTTCCATTATGCTTGTTCTGCTCATATTCACAGGCGAAGCGTTGCGCGATGCATTCGACCCGCAGAAGACTTTTGTGGCGCGGAGAAATCAGTCTTAGCCTCGACGAGCGCTTTTCCAAAGTTACATTTTTTGTCGAAATCTGTATTGGTCAACAACATATTGCATAAGGTGTAGGGTCGGGGCTCTGTCCCTAACCGTCTCTGGATGCGACGGAGCGCGTCTGCCACGTGGTGCAACATCTATCTGACCATTACATTTTTTCGAAATCGGGATTTTGCTTTAGAATGATGACACCGGAGAACGAAACAGAAATTGAAATTGTCTTCTTTCGGGACAACGATGGAAGCGTTCCTGCACTCGATTGGTACAATCAATTGCCACGAAAGGTAAGACAAAAATTTCGCAGTAGGATTGAGCGACTCAGAGAAATCGGACTTCGTATGGATCGACCCTATTCGGGTTACTTGCGAGATAGCATCCGTGAGTTGCGGGTGAGATGGCAAAACGTGAATTACCGGATGCTTTACTTTGTGTATCATCACACAGTGGGAATTCTCTCACACGGTTTGACCAAAGAAAGGCGAGTCTCACCAAATGAGATTGAGCGGGCGAAAAGAAATCGGGAGAAATACCTTCAAAATCCTGAACGACACTCAAAGGAGGTTCACCTATGAGTCACAAACAGGCAACAAGAGATGCAGTGGAAATTATCGATCGCATTCACTTCAAAGATGACCCGAAAATGAGAGTAGGGCTCGAGTACGAACGGCTCAAGATGGATATTGGCCAAAAGATTTACGATCTCCGCAACGAAGCCGGATTGACCCACGAGCACCTTGCTGACAAGGTTGGGACAACAGCCGCGGTCATTGATAACCTTGAGGAAACGGATTATGAAGACCATCAATTCGGTGAAGCGGTTTTGATACTCAGACAAGTCGCTAAAGTGTTAGGCAAGCGCGTTGAAGTTGAGTTCCGCGTCATTCCAGAAGCCAAAGGCTAAATTCCGCACTTAACGGGCAAATGACTCCATTACTCGAAGTTAAAGACCTATGCGTTGACTTTTCCGTCGAAGCCGGAACTGTGCACGCGGCAAAGCACGTCGCTTTCTCTATAAGTCGAGGGGAGACGCTGGCGCTTGTCGGCGAGTCGGGGTCGGGCAAATCGGTCTCAGCGTTAAGCATTCTACAGCTTTTGCCATATCCTACCGCACATCATCCGAGTGGCAGCATTTTGCTTGAAGGCCAAGAACTCATGGGCGCCCCATTATCTGTCCTTCAGAAGGTCCGGGGCGATCGAATCTCGATGATCTTTCAAGAGCCGATGACCTCCTTAAACCCGTTGCTCTCGATTGAAAAGCAGGTGAGTGAGACGTTGATCAACTACAAGGGAATGGCTAAGAAAGCCGCGCGGGCTCGAACGCTTGAGCTCCTTCATCTGGTCGGTTTCCGCGAGGCTGAAAAAAGGCTACGGGCTTTTCCGCATGAGCTATCCGGTGGGCAGCGACAACGGGTGATGATCGCTATGGCGCTGGCGAATGAACCCGATTTGCTGATCGCCGATGAGCCCACGACGGCACTCGATGTTACCATTCAGGCACAGATTCTTAAGCTTTTGAAAGACTTGCAAAGTCAATTTGAAATGGCGATGCTCTTTATCACCCACGACCTTGCCGTTGTCCGGAAAGTAGCCGATCGCGTATGCGTCATGCATAACGGTGAAATCGTGGAACGGGGCGCAACAAAGGAAATCTTCAACGCGCCATCGCATCCATACACGCGCCGGCTCTTGGATGCAGAACCGAGCGGCGTCGCGCCTGAAAATCCGGATTCAAGTCCAATAATTCAAGCGGAGGATTTGCGCGTATGGTTCCCAATCAAAGCGGGGATTCTCCGCCGTACAGTCGATTACGTGAAAGCCGTTGATGGCATCACAGTCGCGGTGAATTCTGGGCAGACCCTGGGCGTTGTGGGGGAGTCAGGTTCGGGTAAGACGACGCTTGGTCTTGCGTTACTGAGACTGATTTCGTCTAATGGACCGATTCATTTCAAAGGTGAGACCATCCAGGGACTGAAATCCCGTCCTTTACGGGCCCTGCGGCGTGAAATGCAGATTATCTTTCAGGATCCGTTTGGAAGTCTCAGCCCCCATATGTCAATTGCGCAGATCATTGAGGAAGGGCTTAAAGTCCATAAAATTGTGGAGACCCGCGAGGAACGCGAAGCCCTTATTATAGAGGTGCTGTCAGAGGTCGGTCTCGACCCCGAGAGTCGGCACCGCTATCCACACGAGTTTTCTGGCGGACAGCGACAACGGGTTGCGATCGCGCGGGCAATCGTGTTGAAACCGGAATTCGTTATCCTCGATGAACCAACCTCTTCACTGGATGTCAGCGTTCAGGCACAGATTATCGAACTGCTGCAAAAGTTACAGCGCGAGCACGGGCTGGCTTACCTCTTCATCAGTCACGATCTGAAGGTCATCCGTGCAATGGCGAATTATGTCCTTGTGATGCAAAATGGCAAGGTTGTCGAGCAGGGGCCCGCCGATGAAATCTTCGAGAATCCACGCGAAGATTATACGAAGACGCTGATGGCAGCGGCCTTCGAGTTAGAGACTGCTTCTGAGGATGTCGTCAGAACCTGAGAGCTTGGTACTTTTGAGGTGGCCATAATGATCAGACGTTTTCAAGTCGAAAACTACAAAGCGTTGCGTGATATTACGCTCAACCTGACACCCATCCATGTCCTGATCGGTCCCAACGACTCAGGTAAGACAAGCGTCTTGGAGGCGATTGCCGCGTTGTGCCGCAGTGTCGATCAGCCTCTCGCGCAAGCCTTCACAGGCGCATGGGAAGGGGCTGACCTCGTATGGAGGAACATGCCTGAACTGCCGATCTCGTTGAGTGCGGCCGTTGAGGAAGATGAACTTCATTTCGACTACCGGCTTGCCTGCACCTTCGCCCCGAGTGGGCGTAATGTCCGCACTCATGAGGAGCAGTTTGAGTCAGCGAAAGCAGGAGCAGTCGATTTGACGAATAATAATGACAATCTATCCAGAGTATCTCGCATTGCCGCTCGTGGCGAACCCGCCCCTGACGAGATATCGAAGAAAGCAGCTTCAATGGTGCATGACTCACTGAGTGGTGTTCACCTTTATCGATGGAATCCACGCTTTCTTGCGTTGCCGGCGGCGCCGGATTCCCGATGGCCCTATCGGATGGATGAGTCTGGCTTTGGACTAGTGCGTTGCCTTGATGACATACTCGGTTACGATCGAAGAAGATTTACCGATCTTGAGAACCGTTTTCGGGAAATCTTTTCACACATCAGAACCATCCGGCT
>JAPUIP010000417.1 GCA_027296925.1 Candidatus Poribacteria bacterium
GCCGATCATCATGGGTGATGCAGCGAAGGCGTTAAAGTATAAGGGACAGAACCCCAACTCAGACCACTGGAAGCCGATCGTCGATCTTGTCTTTGCGCTGAATCGCTGCATGCCTCAACCACTGAACCAGTTAGATTTGCCGCTGCTTATCCCCATCCGCGAGGTTGTCGATGATGCGAAGGGTTTCTCAACGCTGTATGGCAAGGCGCTTCAAGGCAGACTCGCCGTCGGGCAGCCCGTTGATATTGTCGGTAAAGGCGATCGAATCAAGACACGCTGCGTTGGATTGCGCTCGGACAACGCTTCTTCTGCCGGCGAAAATAGAGACGAACGTGAGGGGCACGGGGGCAGTGAAGTTCAGGTGGATGCTGAGCCGGGGTGGATTACCCCGGGACAAGTCATTTCAGAGCCGAAGCAGATTAAGTCACATACGGAATTTGAGGCGGTGGTTTACGTCATGACCCAGGAGGAGTGTGGAACGCATATTCCGCTTGTTGGGAATGATAAGCCGGAGATTTACCTCTGGACGATTGACGTTGTGGGGCACCTGCATCTGCCCTCCGAGGTTGCCATCATCAATGCGGGTGAACACGCGACCGTGCGAATCTCGCTTGACGTGCCGATGGCAATGCAGGTCGGCACGCGATTTGAGATCAAAAAGATGCGTATGACAATCGGAAAAGGGGTTGTGACGAAAATTGTGGATTAGTATATTACGGCTCACGCATTGCGTCTTCCGCATAAGCCCGCAAGACCTCTGCAATACTCCACGCCTGCGCGATACAGCCCCGCGGCGTGTGGGGCTTATCCCCGTCGAAAATCTCCGAGATCGAACCAACCCCCGCTTCCTTCAGATGCCCGCCGAAAGCCGCAAGGAATTGTTTCGCCGCCTCGCGAGATTGGGAAGTTTTGCCATTCACCTTCATGTAGGCGGTGACGAACGGCCCAATCAGCCACCCCCAAACGGTTCCTTGATGGTAGGCGCTATCTCGATGATACGGATCGCCGCCGTAATACCCAACGTACTGTTCATCGTTCGGCGAAAGGCTGCGTAATCCGACGGGCGTTAAGAGGTCGCGGGTTACAACATCGAGGACTGGCCGATGTCGCTCTTCGGACAGAACGCTATGTGGAAGGCTGATTGCGAAGATCTGGTTCGGGCGAATAGAAGCGTCGGGCATTTCCCCATCGATGCAGTCGTAAAGACAGTTCGCTTCTGCATTCCAAAAGCGTTCGTTGAAATTCACCTGAGCAGTTCTTGCAAGTTTCGCGTACTCGGTGGAGGCTCCGGCATCCCCCAGTCTTTGTATGAGCCCCTCCATGACCTTCAGCGCGTTATACCAGAGGGCATTAATTTCAACGGGTTTTCCGTGTCGAGGCGTCACCACCCAATCCCCAATCTTCGCGTCCATCCATGTCAATTGGACCCCTTCCATACCCGCAGAGATTAAACTATCTGTGCCCATACGGATGTTGTAGCGCGTTCCACGGAGGTGCCATTGAATGATGTCCACAAGCGTTTCCCAAAGCTCATCGCGGATAAAGTCCAGATCATCAGTATATTCCAGGTATTTCGCGACGGCATAAAAGAACCAGAGGGTTGCATCGACCGTGTTGTATTCTGGTTCGTCGGCGACGTCGGGAAAACGGTTGGGGAGCATCCCTTGATCGCAATGTTGTGCAAATGCCCGCAGAATGCCTTGAGCAATTTCATATCTTCCCGTGACTAACGTCAGTCCAGGTAAAGCGATCATCGCGTCTCTACCCCAATCGGTAAACCAGTGGTATCCCGCGATAATGCTGTGTCGTTCCTCCCCGCGCTGAATCAGAAATTGATCAGCAGCGAGGGTTAGCGTTTCGAGGAAATCGTCCTTTCCACCGGGGACATCGCCCTTTCTCGTAGAACCATCGCCTCGATTGTGGAGCGCACGATGAACGATACCTTTGCGGCGATCGATTTCCACATTTCGCATCGACTCCCATTCCTCATTGGGTGGTTCTGTCGAGGCAATAATGGCAACGGTTTCTCCCGACTCTAGCTGTACAACCCACTCCCCCGGGCTGTACAGATCCTCATGTGCATCGAAACCGCGCGCGGCTTCCACCGGGTATTCAAAGTTCTTGTACCAACATGCCGAATCAGATTGGAATTCGCCAACAGAGGAATGGAGATAGAGTGTCGAAGGCGAGTCATACGGAACGATCTGTACTGTATTGCCATCGATAGCTTCGACGTGTGTTTGAATGCCAGCGTTCTCGTAGTGCAAGCTGTGATGGTCACGTCCCGCAATCAACGGACGAAGGCACAGTTGGATTGGCGCTCCCGCTCGCAATGTGTAGGTGAGCACCGTCGTGTTTTGTCCATTCACCATCCAGAGCAACTTCTCCAGCACAATGTCCTGAATGGCATACTCCCATGTTGGCAGAGGTGACGGTGTGAAGGCTTGCAGAAATTTATACCCTTGTGGGTGGACAATGCCGGGATACTGATTGCAGGAGAGTTCATAATGCTCATCCCCGATGCATACCGTTTCCTCTAGCTTGGAGAGCAGGACACGTCGGCCAACCGGGGGCTGGGTCGCGGCAACCAGCAGCCCGTGATAACGGCGGGTGTTGGCGCCAACGATGCTGCTCGATGCATAGCCGCCGATGCCATTGGTTTCGAGCCATTCCTTTTGGATCGCCGCTGCAAAATCACGGCAGATTTGGTGATCGAACTGGATCATGGTTTTCTCATTCCTCTTGTGCATTCAAGATGCAATCGGTCCGGTTTGCAACCTCGCCTGGGGAGCGGCTGTCGGATGAGCCCTCCGTCCGATTGAGTCAAGTATACTGGAGGTGTAACATTTTTTCAAGATTTTTCCATTTTCGTTTGTACTCCCTTTTGAGAGAGCGAGAAAAATCTACCGCCGTCAAGCAACACAGGATGGAAGAATTTATCGAGAGCGACTTCCGGATTTCCGTTGAAATACGATAGGAAATATGCTAAAGTCTTGTGTTGATTCCGGTCTGAACAAGAAACGGTAAAGTATGGAGGACGGACTATGGAACCTGAATTGATCGCTGATTATGAATGTGTAACAGGCGAAGGCCCCCTATGGCACCCCGGCGAAAAACGGCTCTACTGGGCGGACATCCCCAGGGGCCGACTATTCCGTTATGACCCTGCAACAGGGAACCACGAGCAGTTTTACGAAGGTGAAGTCATCGGTGGATTCACCATTCAGGAAGATGGCGCGCTGCTGCTTTTCATGGCGAAAGGAGCCATCGCAATCTGGCGCGATGGCGAAATGCATTATATCCATGAAGAGATTCCCGACGAACGTGAAACGCGGTTCAATGACGTGATTGCTGGCCCTGCCGGCCGGGTATTTTGCGGCACGATGCCAACCAAAGATCGACTCGGACGGCTTTACCGACTCGACACGGACGGCACGCTGACCCAACTGCTGGATGACATTGGCGTCTCAAACGGTATGGGATTCACGCCGGACCGGAAGCAGATGTATTACACCGACTCTCCCAAGCTGGAGATCTATCTGTTCGACTATGACCAGGATACCGGCGCGATTGCCAATCAACGTGTGTTTGTCCAAACCCCTGAAAATGAAGGAATTCCGGATGGTATGACGGTAGACGCGGAGGGCTATGTGTGGTCCGCCCGTTGGGATGGCGGTTGTCTGGTCCGTTATGCTCCCGACGGTAGCGAAGATCGCCGCATCACTTTTCCGGCGAAGAAGGTATCGAGCGCAATCTTTGGTGGCGAGGACTATACGGACATCTACGTGACGACAGCCGGTGGGGACAACAAAGCAGAAGAAGGGGCGGGAGCAGGCGGACTCTTTCGGCTGAATCTTGGCATTGCGGGCGTACCGGAGTTTCCTTCGCGAATTCAAGCCTGAACTGATTTTGAAGGATGCACCCTTCGACACACAGACACACCAAAACATCAAAATTTCTGGAGGAACAGAAATGGCAGTTACCAACAAAGTTCGCATCGCCGTTGTTGGCATGGGGATCGGCAAACCGAACGGGCGTGCCCTGGCAAAAAACCCGCGTGGACAGGTCGTTGCGCTTTGTGATCTGTTGGAAGATCGCATGAAGGAATTCGCAGAAGAATTACCAGGAGAGGTTAAATTCTATACCGACTATAAGAAGATGTGTAAAGATCCGGAAATCGATGCCGTTTTTGTAGGGACGCCGAACCAGTGGCATGTGCCGATTGCACTGGAAGCGGTGCGAAACGATAAGCATGTTCTAGTCACCAAACCGCTTGCAGATTCGGAAAAAGCCGCAAAGGAGCTCGTCGCAGCCGCAGAGGCCGCCGGTGTGGTGAACATGATGTCTTTATCCACCCGGTTTGGGGCGGCATGTCAATATCTTGGGAATCTGGAACGGAACGGGTATTTCGGCGACCTATACTATGCGAGGGCTCGCAGCGTCAGAAGAAACGGCATCCCCGCCTGGAATTTGGGTTTCATTCGGAAAGGCGGCGGTGCGTTTCGCGATATGGGTGTCCACGTCCTCGATGCTGTCTGGTGGATCTTGGGTATGCCCAAACCTGTAGGTGTGTTAGGCGCAGCCGGGGCGAAGTTTGGTCCGCGCGGCTTAGGGTATTGGAATGGCCAGAGCCCGCCGAAGAAAACCTATGAGCAATACGCTGCGGATGATTATGCCGGCGGTTTCATCCGATTTGAGAACGGCACGGGGGTACAGGTTGAGAGCTTTTGGGCTTCGCATCAGCCGGGCGAGTTTCAGATTGAACTGTTTGGGACGGAGGCGGGTGGTAAATTCAGTCCGCTCACGCTCTACCGAACAGAGAATGGCGCATTGCAGGACATCAGCGTTGACCTACCGCGGAGCGGTCCCGAGGCCTGGAATAACCTCGCCGGGCATTTCATCGAATGCATCCTGGATGGCAAAACGTGTGCTGCACCCCTGCGCCACGGACTCATCGTGCAGCAGATGATGGAAGCCCTGCTTCAGAGTGCAGAGCTCGGGAAAGAAGTACGCATAGAGGCAGCGGATGCAAACTAGAAATTCTTGTCACGGCATTGGGGCTGTGGTATAATTTGCGTGCGCGATTGCCCAAAATGGCGAACGACGCAAGAGATTAGCGGCGCTCAAGGAGACAGAAACGATGGCGTATATAATTTGTGAGCCTTGTGTTGATGTGAAGGATACGGCATGCGTTGATGTGTGCCCGGTCGATTGTATTCACACGACTGAAGGTGAAAAGCAACTCTACATTAGCCCCGACGAGTGTATCGACTGCGCTGCATGTGAGCCGGCATGTCCAGTCGACGCAATTTTCATCCAAGATGATGTGCCGGAGGAATGGACCTCCTACGTTGAGGTCAATGCGAAATTCTTTGAGACGTTTGTTAAGCCGACCAAGGCTGGCGGAGAAAGCGGAGCAGCCGGAGCAGGAGCGGATGCGGATGAGGATAAAATTGGTATTGAAGAATTTGTGCAAGCCATCGAGGCGCCCAAATCTTCGATTCGCGCCCTGTTGCGCCCGTTCATTCTGATCTCCCAACCGTTACTGGGGGCGTTCTCAGCGAAATTCAAGCGTGAACTTGAAGAGATGGCGGCCAATTCAACAATCTTCAGTGCAGCAATTTCAACCGGGATTAACAGCCTGATCAATTTTGCGCTCTACCCGCTTCTGTTTTTCCTGATTGCTGTCAAGGTCTGGAACGTTGACCTGTTTAGCGCAAGCGGAAACCTGGCGATTCTCCTCGGCGTTGCCCTGGCAATCGTTGAAAGCGTCTATCGCTTCAAGGACGATTTGACCTCGACAATAAGCGACGAACAGCCGGGATATGGTGCTGCGCTATACGGATGGATTCCATCGTTCCTTGCGTATCTACTGTTATCCGGATTGCGGACAGCCGTTGTGACTCAACCGGATACGCCGCGCACAACCATGCCGGGAGCCATCCTTACTGATGGTCCA
>JAPUIP010000418.1 GCA_027296925.1 Candidatus Poribacteria bacterium
CCTGCCCTCGGCTGAGAGGGTGCCTGTGGTGCTTCGAGGGGAGCTTGCTGAAGGAAAGAATCTCTCAGAACCGAGATCTTTCACGGAGCCTGTCCTGAGCGACCAAAGGGAAGCCCCTACGGCATCCCCTCAGTCGGGGAGAAGTACCCTCCCTCGAAGCACCACAGGCACCCTCTCAGCCGAGGGCAGGCTTCCTTCGGTCGCTTACCTCGAAAGCTTGTCCCGAACTTTGAGGGGCTCGGCACAGGCAGCACAGGCGGCACAGGCGGGACAGGCAGGACAGGCTTGCAGGGCGCCTCAGAATGACAAATGTAGGATTTATGAAATCGCCATTCCCAAGTTTGGTTTACCCCTAATACCCTAGCTCTTGGAGATACTTTCGGTTGACTTGCATCCGCTCTTCATCCGATCGATCTTCGACCTGACCGGGGCATGCGGTGACCCAACGATCGTACCCAATCTCCTCCAGGGTCTTCATAATTGTAGGGAAGTCCATTGTCGTTCCACTGCCGACATCAACCCAATTCACGTCATAATTTTGACCGTCGCCACCGGAGAAACTCTCATAGTCCTGAAGGTGAACATAAATCAACTGATCCTTGTAACGCCGTATCGATTCGACCGGATCATATCCCCACAGTGCTGAGTGCGACACGTCGATACACAGCTTGCATTTTCTGAGCAAACTCATATATTTCGCCCAGTCCTCAATCGAGTCAATCGTCGTGTTGGTGTGGATGTGGTAACACACCTCCAGATCGTATTGTCCGGCGTATTCTGCCCAGTCCTCCGAAACATCCGCCAGCGCCGCGATGTCATCGTCATTGACGGGGCGATCCTTCGGTTTACCGGCCCCCATGAACATGAAGCAGTCGGCTCCGACCTCAGCGGCGAAGTCGATCCGCCGTTTGTTCATCTCCATCTGTTCCTGATTCTTGTCGATCGGCAGCCCGCGTGCCGTCACAACGACGACCGGTAAACCGACATTATCACAGATCTGCCGGACACGCTTGGGTGTGCCGAGCCAATCGAAGGACTGGCGCATCTCCCATCCGTCCCAGCCCGCTTCCTTGAGTTGTGTCAGGAGCGGCTCGAGATCCGGTGTTTGCCAACGTAAAGTGCTATAGCCAAGTTTGAAACCCATGAGTAGCCTCCATAGATATGATAAAGATTGACAAATCAACGAACAGTGCTAGAATAAGATTGAGGTGTTTGGGCGTGTTGTTTCCAGGCCGACCTGGATATCGAGTACACGCGACACTTCAGCGATCCGTTACACAAACTTTCGATGAATCAGAAGTCGCTAATCTCTTCTTAACTTTATTACAGTTACGGAAACTTGTCAAGGAATTTCTGAGGTCAGTAGGAGGATGACGTGAAAATATTCATACTGGGGGATCTGGAAGGCACAGCCGGCGTCGTGGATTTTAAGCAACAGACCTATAGCGACGCGAAATACTATGAACAAGCGAAACGCCTCGCCACGCTAGAGGTCAATGCGCTCGTTGAGGGCGTACTGGAGGGTGGAGCGAAGGAGATTTGGTTTTTAGATGGTCACGGTCCGGGAGGGATTGACTACGAACTGATGCACGCGGAAGTTCAGATGATCATCGGTCGCCCGATTTACGCCCCCTGGGGGTTAGACGAATCGTTCGACGCATTTTTCCTTTATGGACATCACGCGATGGACAACACGGAACGTGGCGTGCTCTGTCACAGTTGGAGTTCGCGGGCGATTGCCAACTGCTGGCTCAACGGTGAACTGATCGGGGAGATCGGGTTTAATGCCGCGATTGCGGGGTCATTCGGCATCCCAACGGTATTCATCAGCGGCGATGATACCGCGATTGCCGAAGCTCAAGGGTATGTACCGAACATTGTATCCGTAATGACGAAGCGGGGGATTTCACGGACGAGCGCGTTGTCGCTTGCCCCGGTGAAGGCAAGGGAACTGCTCCGTACCGGCGGGAGAAAAGCGATGGGAAAAATTGATGAGATCGAGCCGTACACCATCGAACCGCCCTACGAATTTATCACTGAGATGCGCGACGAAAAAGCAGTTAATGCAAAAGCGGAACGAGAGGACGTTGAGCGTTTGGATTCTCACAAGTACAAGGTTGTCGGTGAGACGCTGATCGAGATTGCACAACGGCGGTAGCATTCCAATTGGGCAAGCTCTTTCAGGTAGCGCAGAAAATTGTGTCGAAAAAAATTCAGGGCCGGTAAGTTTTCGATCATCTGCTCCGTCATTAATAATGAAACGGCATGGTACGCCGTACCTCAGAAATAGGAGCCAGACCGTGCGCACAGGAGATGGACATATCATCCAGAAATGCCTCGACGGAGAACCCGAAGCGTTTGGGTTCCTCGTGGACAAATATAAATCGTGTGTCTATGCGTTTGCGTTCGCCAAGCTCGGTAATTCCCCATTCCTATCCCCGTAGGGCACAGCCCCATACGTATCGGCTTGAAGGAACTTATCTCCGTTTACATCCATTACTTTTTGTTTGACAGGAAAAGCCGTCGAGTGATATGATAAACACCGTTTATCAAGCCAGAGTCCAACCGCGAGGGAAGACATGCCAGTTGTTATACCGCGTCTCATCGTCGAAGTTTTCCACCATCCGAACTTCAGAGGCAGAAGGGGATATGTCATCGAACCGGTTCGATTTACGCGCGACATCGGATTTCAGGATAATATCTCCTCCGTCGTTGTGGGGGCGGGCCCGGTCAGGCTCGGGAATACGATCGTGCAATCGTTCTTGGGAGCAGAGGTGATCACCATTGACATCAACGACTATCGCCTCTCGCTTGCGGAATCAGCCGGCGCCGCTCATACCATCAATTCACGGAAAGTCGATCCGCTTGAGGCGGTAACGGAGATTACCCACGGGCGGCTCGCGGATAAGTGCATCGAAGCGGCTGGACGCGCAGAAACGCTGAAGCTTGCTCTCAGCCTGGCCGGCAAAGCGGGAATCATCATGGCCGTCGGGGAGCAAGGCGATGTACCAATCAGTCCCAGTCGAGACCTCATCCGTCGAGATCTGATCCTGATGGGAAGCTGGTTCTATCACTATTCGGAGTATCCGGCGATGCTCGATCTGTATCGACGTGGATTGCCCGTTGCACGGATGATCACCGATCATTTCCCACTTGTTGATGCGCAGACTGCTTTCAGCAAATTCGCCAATGGCCAAGCGGGGAAGGTGATGCTCGAACCGTAGCGAAGGGGAATTTGCAGTTGACATCGGATCGTGACAATGATATATTATGCAACAAACGCCTATGCACAAATTTTTGTCCCGGCATCATCTTTACGGACCAGATTAAACAGCTTGCCACTGTCCGGGCGGAGGAATCTGGAATCACATTTGATGAAGCGATTGCAGCTATGACGAAAGATATACCGCTCGGCCGGATGGGTGCCCCACAAGAATTCGCCAATCTCGTTGTGTTTCTCGCCTCCGAACGCGCGAGCTACATCACCGGTGCCACGATTCAAGTTGATGGGGGGCTCGTAAAGGGGTTGCTTTAGTTGACAAAATCAGAACGGCAGAAGCTGTCGCCGCAAATCCTGTCCCAACCTATCAACACAGGACTTTCGCCATACAGGACCCCTGCACTGCTATCCGTGATAATCCCCGCTTTTAATGAGGCAGAAACGATTCGGCAGGTCGTAAAAGAGGTATGGGCAGTGCCGATTGACACGGAAATCATCATCGTCAACGACGGTTCAACTGATGGGACGTATGCGCTCCTGGAACAGATGCGCGATGAGCCGGGGTTGAAAATTGTTCAATGCAAGGAGAACCGTGGCAAAGGATTTGCGATTCGGATTGGGTTGGAATACGTGACGGGCGATTTTGTCGTGATTCAAGACGCGGACTTGGAAGTTCGTCCGAAAGACCTCCCGCTGATCTTTGAAGCGTTACAAAAAGGGACGACTCAGGTCGTCTACGGGTCAAGATTCTTAGAGGGACGACAAGGGGTAAGTCTACAGAATTATATGGCGAATCGCCTGCTCACAGGCTTTGCGAATCTCCTGTATCAGACACATATCACCGATGAAGCGACGTGCTATAAGGCATTTGATGCAAGCTTGATCACCGGCCTTAACCTCACCTGCGAGGGGTTTGAGTTTTGCCCCGAAGTGACCGCAAAGGTCCTGCGCGCCGGCTATCATATTCACGAAGTGCCAATTTCCTACTTTCCGCGGACGAAAAGAGGCGGAAAAAAATTGCGGTTCTGGCGTGAGGGGATGCGCGCCGTGTGGACACTGCTCAAATACCGGTTTACTGCCAGATCGACACTCTTCCGAAAACCGAGCATAAATCGATTTCGTTGAACGGCAAATAGCGATAGCCCGACAGACCCTCACTCAATAGCCACCGATTTAGGATTGAAATTCCCATTTGGCTTATCAAACGCTTCAGATGGGACACAGCAAGCCTAATCCATTCTACGACATGAACGATGACCACACAATCATTTTTAACCGACCTTAAAGATCGAATCCTCGTGTGCGACGGCGCGATCGGCACTCAACTGCGACGGCGGGTTCCGCCTTATGTCCAATGCCTCAACGCCTGTAACACGGATGCAGACTATCACCACATCGTTCGGAATATCCATCGAGAATACCGAAATGCGGGCGCGGACATTCTCCAAACAAACACCTTCGGTGCAAATGCTACAAAGCTCAAGAGTTACGGTTTCGAGGAGCGCGTTGGGGAGATTAATTCAGCCGGCGCACAACTTGCCCGCGAAGTCGCTGGAACCGATCGATACGTTGCCGGATCTGTCGGGCCGCTCGAAATGGATCCGCTTCAAGAAACACTGTCGGCGAAAGCGATTCGGCGGATGTTCAAGACGCAAATGGACGCGCTCGCCGATGGCGGAGTAGACCTACTCGCGCTGGAGACCTTCACAGATCTGGAACAGACGGAGATTGCGACCAAGCAGGCGCTGACCTACGGGTTACCGGTTATGGTTCAGATTAGTGGCGTTTCGGGCGGTAAACTCAGCGGTGGCATTGACGTCCGTGTGTTCGCCCAAGAAATCGAAAAGTTGGGTGCACATGTTATTGGGCTAAACTGTCGTGGCCCACATGACCTTCTTGAGGCGGTGGAGCGGTTGGCGCCGGTACTCAAAGCACCGATCAGCGTCCAACCCAATGCAGGCAATCCCCAAATTGAGCAGGGTAGACTGGAATTCACTTACAGTGTTAATGCCGATGTCTTCGATGAATATGTGCAGAAACTCATCAAACTCGGTACAAACATTATCGGTGGGTGTTGCGGGACAACGCCGGAGTATATCTCAAAGATTAAGGCACGCGTCGAAGGACTGACACCAGTCAAACGCGAAACACGAATCTTTATCCTGCCGGAAGTTTCTCAACGCCGTAAACCCCGTCCCCAAGAGAATCCTATTCAGCAGATTTTTGAAACCCGCCGCAACATCATCAGCGTAGAGATGAGGGCCAACACGTTTATCGAACTGCGGGCGATGGTCAAAGAAGCAAGAGAACTCGCGGCAAATGGCGTCGATCTCTTCGATGTTCCCGACAGTGCTGGCGCGATGGTCAGTATCGGCGCAATCGGCACATCCTACCATCTTCAGCAGGAGACTCACATCCCCACGATTATCCATTGGACGACGCGGCAGCGGAACCTAATCAGCATGCAGTCCCACCTGCTGGAAGCGTGGACATTGGGCATTCGTGGGCTTTTGGCGTTGTCCGGGGACCATCCCAAAGTTGGTCCTTATGAAGATGCAAATCTGGTCCGTGATGTTCGGGGTTCGACCCAACTAATAGCGTTGGTGTCAAGACTGAACAACGGCGAACTTGCGGATGGTTCATCGATTGGGGAACCGTGCAATTTTTACATCGGTGGGGGGTTTACCATCGCCGAAAATCTCCGGCCTCATGTGAAGCATCTGACCAATAAGGTGAAGAACGGGGCGAAGTTTATTTATACGCAGCCAGCCTACACACTCGCGGATATTGAGCGCACTTATGAAGCCACAAAATCGCTCGGCGTAAAGATCCTCTATGGTATTTTACCGATTACCAGTTTTCGGAGTGTCTCCTTTCTCCGCGATAATTTGGGAATTTACATCCCGCAGGCCATCGTTGATCAATTTCGTGATGTTGGCGCCTCAGAAGGAAAAAAATTGGGTATGAAGTTGACGCTTGAATTGGTACGACAGATCTGTGAGCAAGATCGCTTTCCTGTGGATGGACTCTATATTATGCCGCCACCACCGATGAACTGGAAGAACAAGCGGATTGCTGTTTCAGAAATCATCCGAGCGTACCGAGGAGAGCGCGAGTAGTCCATTTTGTTGCGCTATATGGGACTGACGGCGGGCAGAATTTATTTTGGCGAAACGTCCTCTACTTGACTGTAACCGTGCCACATCAGATTTTGCGATCTACCACTCTGAGCTGACCATTTGCCGGCTTCGGTCGTTTCCCACTCATTTAGAATGCCCAGGAGGCTATGGAAGGCTAACGATATTGACTCGCATACCCCACCAGCCCATAATGAGGAGGTAGATTCAAGTGTTAGATCTAGCCGAACGCGAAGTGATTCTTATCATTCCAATGTATCCCAATATGGAATTAGCGGCTGCTCAGACCGCCTCCATCCTTGCCGAAATTATGAATTTTGAAGAAAATCACATTGATGAGATTCAATTTGCTGTGATTGAAACGTGCATTAACGCCTTTGAACATAGCAAACGCAAAGACAAGCCGGTGGTGATCAAATTCATTATGAAAGATGATGCGTTGGAACTCAAAATTACCGATTGCGGGGTCGGGTTTCGCCTGGATCAGGTTAAATCCTCAGATCGGGATGGAGCGGTGAGTAAAGGGCTGCGAAAACGGGGATGGGGTTTGGAAATTATCCGGCATATGATGGACGAAGTCAATGTCGAAAGCAGCGATAAAGGAACAACAATCACAATGACCAAAAAGAAAGTTTCATCAAAATAGAGGTGTGATTGATACGGAGGCGATCGCCCCGGAAATTTGACGAAGGAGGAGACCAATGGCAAATGGGTTTAATGTTGATGTGCATACCGAAGACGGCTACGTGGTTATTCAAACGGCAGGATACCTGAACGATCCCACAGGTGAGGCCCTTGCAGAAGCAGCGAAAGAGGTTATGGCAGACGGATACAACAAGATCGTCATTGACCTTGAGAAAACACGGCTCATTAACAGTATCGGTATTTCCATCCTCATTGAGATTATTGAGTTGCTCGAAGAACAAGGGGGCGTGCTGAACTTCTGCAACTTGACCCCTGTACAAGACCGGATTTTCAAAATGATGGGACTCGCTCAACATGCCGGAATCTTTCCCGATCAAGATTCCGCAATTGCGAATCTGTAAAATCGAGACGAATTGAGCACCGCTTGAGGTTACGAAATCCCCAATTTTAGATCCGAAACTTTGTCTGAGGGAGATGAAGCGATGCAATCTGCTTCTGCTGAAGAAACAACACAACGGCTGATTTTCAGCCTTTCCGAGCTCGAACAACTCGGTGAAACCATTATCTCTGGCCACGGCAATTTTAACGCATCGAGCAAGACATATCTGCGGATGATTCTTGGGACGTTGCAAGTGACCAGGGGCGCGATTTTGCTTTTTCACCCCACCGAGAATCACCTTGCTATTGAGGCTTCGATCAATGTCAAGGATGAATCACTGTGCATCCCGGTGAGTTCGGATGAGACGTCAGCGATGCTTCGATTCTCAGTCATTGATCTGTCCAACCCACCCGCTGGATTGACCCCGTTTTTGAATCGAATTGCCCCTCAATTGAAAGTCCTAGACGCCAATTTCTGGGCGCCCCTCAAGATACGTGATGAATTTCTGGGCGTTATCAGTCTTGGACGATTTTTCGCAAAAGCGGGTATGGAGGATTGGGCTCGAGAATTACTCAATGTACTCGCCAACCAGACCTCAATTGCGATTGCTTATTCCCGGCTGTTGGACAAGGCGCGGGGCGAACAGTTTCGCCTTTTCCACCTTTCCGACGTTGCCGTTGAGATTTGTAAACAGTTAGACACAGAAGCGGTGGTGGAAGAGGTGGTGAATTATGCGGTTGCGCTGTTAGATGCAAGTGCAGGTGGGCTGATGCGCATCGATCCACTCACTCAGCGGCTTGAGATGAAGTATGTTTTCAATTTTGATCTCACACCGAATGCTGAACGGCAAGAGTTCTCGATTCCGCTAAAAACAGATGGAGAACTATCCCCCGCCTTGTCAATGCTTGCAGAAGTGGTAAGGCAGGACCGGCCGTTAATTTGCAATGATGTGGAAAGAGCCGGCCTGTTTGGCAGAAAAAAGCTCATGGCTGTCCCGATGTTTGGGCGAGAAAATATCCTGGGAGTGCTTGTTGTCGGTGACAAGGAGGGACGAGGCGGTGTGACCTTGGACTTTACGGCTGAGGATGAAATCTTGCTAACAGCCTTTGCCAATCAAGCGGGCGTGGCAATCGAAAACGCGCAGCTTTACCAAGAGGCGCTTGAGGGGCGTCGCTTACAAGCGGAAATGGAGGAAGCGGCAAAGATTCAGCAGAATCTGATTCCCGATACGCTACCGGAAATCCCCGGCTACGAGGTGCAGGGACTTTACCACCCTCGTGGCAACGTTGGCGGAGATTACTACGATTATATTGAGGAGGCGAACAGTTCGTGGGGATTGGCAATCGCCGATGTCTCTGGAAAAGGCATGCAAGCGGCGCTGCTCATGGCGACGTTGAGGGCAGGTTTACTGTCAGAGGTCGCAAGGCAGAAAGACCTGTCGAGTATGGCGATCAACTTGAATGCGTTGCTTTATGCAAGTGGCACGCCCGGCAAATATGCGACTTTTTTCTATGCCCGCTTACAGCCGGAGACGGATCTGTTGACCACAGTCAACGCAGGACACAACAACCCGCTATTGATTCGGAGCGATGGCAATTGTCAGTGGTTGGGGACGGAAAAAGGCGGCGCTCCATTGGGCATGTTTCCCGACGACATGCTCCTTCAAATCGCCGAATACGAACAGGAGACCACCGAACTTTTCAGTGGGGATGTCGTTGTGTTCTATACGGATGGCGTGACGGAAACGGAGAATCTCGACGACGAGTTGTACGGAGAGGAACGTTTGGAGCGAGCCGTCAAACGCCTCCATCATGCGAGTGCTAACGAGATTTGTACCGCTATCTACGATGATGTCATGGAATTTCAGGGGGAAGCGGCGCCGTTCGATGATCTGACGTTGATGGTCCTGAGAAAGACCTAACCCAAGTCGGTTCATGTCAAAAATAGGGGCATCCAAGGGATTTTCTGCGATGCCGTCGCCCCCCTCTGTCTGGGCGACCTCGTCTCGCCCCCCAATTTTGGGGGGCGATCGAAGCCGTATGACAACCCACTTTGCACGTTTTCTTAAACATGAGTCAAGTTGCCTAGAAATTCAACGTCTTCGCAATCTCGCTACACATGACTTTGATCAGGAAATGCACATCCTTTTGAATCCTACCCCGGTTGGATTTCTCCACTAACTGTTTGACCGCCGCATCCCCGCCGTTGAAGGTATCGTTGACCGTCCAGATCGTCGTTGGGATGCGCTCCTTCACAGAGATCATGCGCAAACTCAGCCCGATCACCGGCGCCGTTTTCATTATTAGAAGTTTTTCCTGGCCTGCCTGATATGCCGTTACCTTGCCCAACAAGATCGCGTCAGCACGCAGCTTACGCCCAAGATTTCGGACAATGGCGTCGTTCACATCAATATCCTCGAGCGCTTCTTCGGCAACCAGAGCGGAGACTTTGTAGTGATCAATGACCTCGAATCGGCCGAGTTGTAAGATCTGTACGGTCAGTTCACGCACGATTTCTTCTGCGACACCGGCGTCTCCGGCATCGTTCTGCAAGGGCATCATCGCAATGGTTCGGATGCGCTCAGGCTGGAAATAGGAAGATTGCCCCGTATTGATCATTTTGGGTTCGACGGGTACGCAACTGACTAAGATCAGCGCGAGCAAAATAATAGATGTATGATGGCAAATGCGTATAATTTTCATAGGAATCATATTGCGTATAGCGTAAACCGTGCGATACAGCACCAATACGCGAAAGGATAAAATCGATGCAATCTCAAGAAGCGCGCCGTTTCCTAAATCCGACAACGCTGGCGCGGATTGGAAGTTTAGAGCTTGTGGCAAAAGCGGTTGTCGAAGGATTTATCTCCGGGCTGCACAAAAGTCCTTACCACGGCTTTAGCGTAGAATTTGCGCAGTACCGACAATACATGCCCGGCGATGACACCAAGCATATCGACTGGAAGGTGTATGGACGGACGGATCGCTACTACATCAAGCAGTTCGAGGAGGAAACGAACCTCAACTGTTATCTCCTCCTTGATTCGAGTGCGTCGATGACTTACGGTTCTGGAGAGTTGACCAAGTTAGAGTATGCTAGCTTTCTGATTGCTTCGATGGCGTATTTTATGGCTAAGCAGCGGGACGCCGTTGGATTGGCCTACTTTGATGAAAAACTCCACGAATACCTTCCGGCGCGAAGTTCCCCGGCTCATCTCTATTCGATCTTGCTGACGCTGGAACGGCTCACGACCTCGAAAATTACACGTATGGCGGAGCCACTCCATCAAATCGCAGAACGCTTGAACAAACGCGGCCTGGTTATCCTGATCTCAGACCTCTATGAGGATGAACCGGAAACCGTCGTGAACGCCCTTGAACACTTCCGTTACGACGGGCACGAGGTGATTGTCTTTCATATTTTAGATCATCTGGAGTTGGAATTTGAGTTTGAACGGATGACACGGATGATTCGCTTCGTCGATTCGGAAACGGACGAGGAGATTATCACCACGCCGCAGACAATTCACGACAGTTATGTCACACATCATCTCGACTTCATCAATCACTACAAATTGGAGTTGAGCAGATCTGACATTGATTATAACACGATTGATACGTCAACGCCACTGGATTACGCACTTTCATCTTATCTTGCCAAACGTGAGGGGCTGATGTAATGTTTGGACTGCAATTTTTGACACCGCTCTTTTTAGCCGCTGGCGCCGCTGCGGCTTCGTTGCCCTTGATCATTCATCTGCTCAACCGGGAACGGGCGAGGCAGCTTGTTTTCAGCACGATCCGGTTCATTAAAGTCTCGCATCAGGTCAATGTTCAGCGGCATCAGTTGAAACAACTCATTCTGTTGCTGATGCGCATCCTGATCCTCGTACTGCTGGGGTTGGCGTTTGCGCGACCATTTTTCGCAGCGAATCCGACCGCCACGGCAGAAACCGGTGGAAAGCGAAACGTCGTTGTGATTCTGGATAACTCCTACAGTATGGGCTACCTCGATACATTTGATCGCGCCAAGAAGGAAGCGGTGCGGATCGTTGATGAACTCCATCAGGGTGACACTTCTGCGCTCATCCTCACCACGAACAGAGCAACAGTCGTCAAGCCACTCGATGCCGAACACAGTTTGATTAAATCGGCGGTGATGGGGACGAAGCTAACCGATCGCACCACGGATTATCTCGATGCCATCCAATCGGCTGATGAGATGCTTCAAGAGGCGAATATCGGACAGAAACAGATCTACCTCATTGGCGATCTGCAGCGGATTGGGTGGGAAAGCTTCGTTGATACGGATAAGCTCAGCGCCGGCGTCGAGATTGCCTTCGTCGATGTGGGCACACGAGAACCAAGCAATCTCGCGATTACCGGACTCAGCGTGCCGCAGGTGGTGCTGAACGAGCAGAAGCCGGCGCAAGTGGTGGTCCGCGTTCAGAACTTCAGCGATCAAGCGGTTGAGAATCTGCCTGTAAAGCTGTTTATCGATGATAACCTCGTCGGCACCACCCAGATCGACATCGAACCGAACGACGTGATGGACACGCTGTTTCAAGTCCGCTTCCAAACGGAGGAGACGCATACCGGCTACGCCGCCTTACCTGACGATGATCTAGAGGTTGACAACAGACGATATTTTCTCCTGCAAAGCCTGAAGTCGATTCAGGTGCATTGTGTCAATGGCGAGCCGGCGCGGCGTGATTATGAAAGTGAAACCTTCTTCTTGCAGATGGCGATGGGGGAGGGGCTTGCTCCGGCTCAACAGATTATCCCGATCGATTTCACGCAATCCCTTCAACTGCCGGATCCGGCGGCGATCCGAGAATACGATGTGATTATCCTGGCAAACGTGGCCCGCTTGACCGAATCGGAAGCACAAACCCTGAGAGCTTTTGTCGGCGATGGCGGTGGTCTAATTATCACCGTCGGTGATCGCGTCGATCTGGAGGCATATCGGCAGATGGGGGGCGCCGGCAGAGGAAGGGCGCAGCAAGCAGCGCCCCTACTGCCGTGCAATTTTGTGCAGGCGGCTGGCGATGCACTGAATCATGATCAGTTCCGTGTCATTGCGACGATCAACTACAATCACCCGATTTTTCGCCCGTTCAAAGACCCCAATCACGGCGATTTTGGGAAAGCGCGATTCTACCGCTACCTTCAAGCGGTACCGCTGGCAGATTCAACGGTATTGGCGAGCTTCGACGATGGCAGCCCTGCACTTTTTGAGAAGGTTTACGGCAATGGGCGAGTGCTGTGCTTCACCTCAACGATTGATCGAGAGTGGACAGATCTGCCGATTCACGGTGTCTATCTCCCGTTTCTGCACGAAACAATCAAGTACCTTGCACTCAAGCGGACGGACGAGCAGCCAGACTATCGGATTGGTGATCCGGTTGAGTTGAGCGGCTACGAACTTCCGGGGGGAACGGAGATCGCAATCTTCAATCCGGTTGGCGCGGAGACGCGCACCCGGATTAACGAACAGGGCGGGGTGTTCTACGATACCACCGAGTCCCCAGGAATCTATTCGGCGCACGTCTCTGGGGGGCAACCGCGCTATTTTGTCGTCAATCCGGATACGGTCGAATCCGACCTCACCCCGCGCGACTCGGAGGAGTTGACGAGCATGTTAGCCGGCAATGCCGAGGCCGTTGCCTCAAACGTCGTTACGTCGGAGATGATCACCCAATATCATGAGGACGTGGAGAAAGGGCAGGGCGTGTGGTGGTATATGATGCTTGGGTTGTTTGCGCTCGCGGTCACGGAGATGTTCTTTGCAAATCGAATCTGATCGGCAGTAAGCCCGCCGATGCCCAAATCGTCTATCCGGGATGGTTTAAATTCTGGAAGTTCCTTACTTGGGTTTTGAACGTTTTCAAGGTTTAGCGTCTGCACTATCACATTGAATTTTGGACACGTGAATCAAAGCACAAGTACTCAACAAGAATTCTGGGGTCGCCGCCAGTGATGTGAGAACAACCAAACCAAACCAATCCCTGTGATGGCACCAAGCATCACTCCGTACATGACCCAACTTATTCCGAACATTACGCCTCCCATGACAACCAGGGTCGCAAATAGGCTCTCGGCCCCAGCCCAGGCGACAGTGGTTATTAACACCCACAGCCAGGATTGAAAGATTTGCTGTCGCAAGACACGCCATTGCATAATTCC
>JAPUIP010000419.1 GCA_027296925.1 Candidatus Poribacteria bacterium
CGCCCGTCTCCCGAAGGATACCGCGTGTCGATTCCGGTTTCGTGGGCAATGGCATGAACAGCGGTGGGAAAGCCGAGAAACCAGACAACCATATCCATCGGGTGGCACAGTCCACCGTAGAGCAGTTTTTGAGGCATCTGGTGTCTCCATGGGGTCGCCGTGAGTACGCCGCGCATATCGTGTACGTAGTGGGTTTCTACTGCGACAACATGCCCAAGCCTGCCGGTTTCTGCCAATCGATAGGTGTGCATAAAATCCGGGACAAATCGGCAGGTCTGTCCAACCATCAACTTCAATCCAGTCTCGCGGGTTCTTTCCAGCACCCGAACGGCATCGTCGAGTTTATCCACAAATCCTTTCGTGCAGATGACATGCTTACTGCAGTCAAGTGCATCAAGGCAGTGCTGTGCATGCAACGGATCGGGCGTGTAGATGCCAACGATGTCGATCTCATCCCGCTGAATCAGTTCGCGGTAATCTGTTGTCGCGAACGGGACATCATACTGGGTTTGGACACGCTTAAGGCGATCTTCATTTGTATCGCAAATCCCCCGAATTTCGAGTTCAGTATTGGAAACTCCGCGAATACCGAACATGGCCTTCCCCATCCCAAGCCCGATAATGCCAACCCCAATTCTCGCCATTTTGAATTCTCCGCACGCTGTGGAAATAAGACGATCGACGTGTCCGTCTCTTGATGATGCTTCAATATTATACCAATTGGTACGAAAATTGCCAATCGACAAATGCGCCTGTCAATCCAGCCCTGATCGCAGAGAGAATTTCTCTTGTATAAATATTCGGTTTGTGCTACAATATGCCGGAATTCTGAGAGATTGTCAGATGCCATAAATTGGAGCCATTCACTTTAAGATGAGTCATTTTTTCAGGAGGTAACGATGAGAAATGTAGCAATGTTGGCAATTGTTAGCATTTTTGTGTTTAGTATTGCTCTAAGCGGTTGCGGCAAGCTCGGTAAGAAAGATTTCGAGGCGTGGAAAGAGCCTTATGTCGCCCAAAATGCGCAAGAGCACTCCGAGGTGAAAAACGAGGTCTCTAACCTTGATAGCAAAGTCGATCAGCAAAGAACATCCTTAACCGAATCGATTGCTGCGGCGAAAGACGAAGCTATCGCAACCTCACAACAGGGCGATGCGGATACAATCCAGGCTGCCAAGCAGTTTGCTCAAGATGAAGATGCGAACGTGCGTGAGGAGCTCACCAAAACCGCAAACATGGCTGGCGAAAAAGCGCAAGATTTTGCGAAGATGGGAGACGATGATCTCCGCAAGATGATCAATGACCTTGAACAGCAGACAAAAGTGCAAGCGGCAAACTTGAATAAGGTTGAGGATTCCATCACGGCTGGGGCCCAAGAGGCTAAAGCGTTCGAAGAAGAGGCCGCCAAACGACCGATAAAGGCAGGGACGGTTCAGTTCTCCAGCGGAAGAGCCGGCTTGACCCAAGCCGCTAAGCAAGAGCTAGACAAAGCGGTCACAATGATTCAACAACATCTGGAAGCGACGATAATCGTTAAAGGTCATGCAGATGGCCGCCCGGTGTTAGGTGGCAGGTATCGCAGCAACTGGGATCTTTCTCAAGCCCGTGCAAACGCCGTCGTGAAGTATCTCACAGACAAAGGGGTAAAAAACACAATCGAAGCCCGTGCGGTTGGCCATACGGAACCGATTGCCCCCGTAAACACAGCAGCCGGTCGCGCAAAGAACCGGCGCGCCGAAGTGATTATCTACCCTTCCGGCACGGTGATGTAATTTTTCGGACTGCATTGGTCTCAGGGAAATTGGGCGCATCGGCTTAACCCCAATTTCCCTTTTTTTGTTCCTTTAGCGCAGACTTACGGAAGTAAACCAATTCGCATCACGCTTCACGGATCATGCATCTGCCACAAGGTCCTGTTACCTATAAATATGTCGAGGTTGGAAAAACGCTCTATCAAGCCCTGTCAACACGGACACCGCGATTTCCGTCTCGCGTGGGCTACGTGATGCTCAAGACGCTCTTTGAGGACCGGCAGGACGCGATTACGCTCTACGATCCGTTTTGTGGGAATGGCGTCATTCTCTGCACCGCGTATCTCCTTTTTTCGGAGCGGATTAAAACGCTGATGGGGTCGGACATCGAGCCCGTTGTATTGGAAACTGCACAACGAAATCTTCAGTGGATGCGGGACCCAAATGCCTTTAAGGAACGCTTGCGGGCCATTCAAACGTACAAGACCCAAAATGATGATCTGAAGGTGCAATATCAAGAGCGGTGTCGGTTGATGTTCAACCACGCCCAGCAGATCCATCTCGACGTGGAACTTTTCCAACATGACGCAACCCAGATTCATAAAGCGCTCGCAGCTATCGATGGTGAAGTTGCCGTTGTCACAGATCCACCATATGCTCACAATGACCATTGGCAATCGCAAGATGGGCTCGAAGCGGCGGATTTTGGTACCCTTGAACCGTTTCTCCAGCAAGTGGCAAAAGCGCCAAATGTGGCTTCACTCCTGATCTGCTACCGGCTCGATCAGCCAATTCTTCCACTGCTGAAGACCTATTTTGCGGTGACGCCGCTTGACGGGACGAAAGGCAGAGCGATATATCGATGTCAGCGGAGATAAATCCCAAAACGTAATGGGGGCTTAGGTCCCCTCAAAATAGAGCGGAACTTTTACAAGAAATGAGCAAGACATACATAACCCACCCACTGCTACGCACAGCTTTGCTCGCCTTCATCATCGGAAATCTGTCGATTGGCGTCTTCGCCGCTGCAGAAGGCGCAACTGAATATGAACGCCAAAACTTGCTACGCGATTTCCTGAGGCGAGGTGTTGAATCGACATCGCTTCATGTCTCCTTTTTTTCCTACCGGCCGGGGTTGGCGCAATTCACAGAACTGTTAAACAGTCTTGGCGCCCCAAAACTCGATGCGGGACTGATGCCAACCGCTTCACTCATATTGAAGCACACCCCAGAGCTATCCTCCCGGATAGAAATCGGATACTGGACAAACGACACGGCAATACCACCCCCCACTGCCGCAGAGCTCTCCGCGACCTTCATACCGGCTTCGTTGAGCTTGCTCTACCGTCCTGTGCTGATTCATGACTTTCTCCCGCTTTATCTCGGTGGTGGGGTCGGGTATTCACATCTGAGTGTTGATGGCAGTGCGCTAAATCTGCTCGAAGCACAAGGAATTACGGTCAACGAAGGAAATTCCGGGCTGACGGGTTACGCCCTAATCGGCTTGGAGTTCCTGTTTCTGGAAGATCAACTCACCCTGACCCTCGAGGCGAAACGCATCCTCAAAACCTTCACAACGGGTGGAACGCCCCCACTTGACCTCGAATTCGACGGCACTGCAATTGGCATGGGAGTCGGCTTGCGTTTCTGACCGCCGGAGCAGTCCTGTTCATAGAAGAACCTACGGCTGACTCGAAAGAAACACATGATGAAGGCAGATCTCTCCCTCCGCCCCAAGACCTTGAAACCCACCTTTTACCTCATTTTATGGTCAATCTGCTGCATATTGCTCGGCGCGGCATTGGGGCTTTATGCCGACTCGTCACTGTTTATCCTGATTGTATTTGCAATCTCCGGCTTTCTCGTGTTCATGGCAATGGATGTCGCACTCTACCTGATGCTCATCTGTCTGCCATTTTCATTTCGCTATATTCTCCCCGACCAGATGGAAGTTCAGACCCCGACCGAACCGCTACTGGGGATGCTGGTTTTTGCCTTCTTCATCAAACAGATTCTCGCTCGCACAATAAAAATCGGCCCATCCACTCAAAAAAGTAATCGCTTTCCGTTCACGCTACCGATACTGTTTTACATTTTGGCGACGTTCCTGCCGACCCTCAACTCCCCGCAACGCTTTGTCTCTATCAAGGGGGCAATCCGTTCCGCTATCTACATGATGTCGTGTCTGCTGGCTTACGAATTGATCCGAAGCCGCCGTGACCTGCATCGCCTGTTCCTTGCGACCTTTCCCGCCGCGTCAGTCGCGGTCGTCTGGACGGTTGGGGTGCTCATCTATCGCATCGATCAGTGGCAGTGGACCAGCGCCTATCAGGGCTCACCGTTCACCAATTATTCCGTTTATGGCACCTTCACCGCTTTCTTTTTCCTCATCGTACTGAGTCGTTTGCTGTTAGATTCCACGCGATATGACCGTGTGTTGTGGACAGGGATGCTAACTGTCTTCGGCGTTGGGCTGATGATGTGCTTTTCACGCGGCGTGTGGCTTTCGGTGATTGTGGCGATCGGGTTTATACTGCTGCAGGTGGGAAGCGGCGAACAACACAAGAGAATTCTCCTCATTGCATCTCTCACCGTGCTGATGCTCGCGTTTCTCAGTCTGCCCGGCATTTCCGACTTGATACTTGAGCGGATTTCAACCGCCTTCAATTTGAAGTTTGCATCCAACAGGTCGCGACTCCTGCGTTGGGGACAAGCACTTCTCATGTTCCTGCAACACCCCATTGTTGGAAACGGATACGGCACGTTTGCCATGCTTTACAAGGAAGATGTTTCGCTGGTGGGAGAATACACCGCACAATTTCAGTTGGGTGCGCACAGCGAATACCTTCAAGTGTTGGCAGAGTTGGGAATTATCGGATTTGCCGCCTGGCTGTGGGTCATCATCGCGTTCTTCCGTTACGGTTTGCGCTCGCTTGAAAGCATCGAAGATACGTTTTACCGGTCAACCGTTGTCGGCTTGATGGCAGCGGTGCTTGCGCTGCTTGTGCATCTCAGCGTCAACAATCTGCTTAACGGAGACGCAATCGGCATTCCCTTCTGGTTGATATATGGACTGCTTCCCGCCGTCGTTAACATCGCGAACGCAGAAAACCGGGATGAGACCAGCTTCCCAAGTGTCCGAGACGCAAATCCCGATGACCACACCAGGCGTTAAGGTTGGTTGATCTTGTGTAACCAAATGGTTCATCAGTAAAGCCACGCTATCATTCTGTTCTTTGAGGTTGACAACCCATTTGCGAAGGTGGTATCATGTTTAGGAATTTACCCACTGTGCCGAGTAGCTCGATGAATGAAAAAAGAGATTCGGTACATGTGGATTCGGGGAGGAGTTAAACGTGGCTTTCCTCAAAGCTGGAAGAATAGGTTGGCTTTTTTGGGGATTGTTGATGGCAACGCTGAGTTGCGCCAGCGGCGAAATCACAAATTTCGAAAATATCCAAATTGAATTGGAGTACCGGGCCGACCGTCTTGACGTGCGAATTCTGCTACTAGATAGGAACCGTAAGCCGCTCATCTTGAGCGAAAGCATATTGACTCCGCAAATCGGCGTCAGTGTCCTCTCTGAATCCGAATTCACTACAAACGCCAAAATCTATTCCGTACGACGAGATGCGTTGCTTTTTCGCGCGGATGCACAATCCCAAAGCGATTTAGACGTCCGCGTGATCCCGGATGAGTTGCGACAGGCGTTTGAAAATAATGGATTCCCGCTTTCTCAAAGAGTTATCGTCTCGATTCAAAAACAAGGGAGTGAATGGCTGATAGTTGATAGAGAGAACCAACGAATGGGCTTTGTTCGGAGAGAAGAAGATGAACTCAATATTTACCAGGGTGTTGAAAGCGCAGAAGTTTACGATGGTCGCATCAGAGATTTGCATTGGGCGACGCAGGGCGGAACGAACGCGAGAATGCTTCGTGGCGAAATTCGACACCGCCAGATTCGCGAAGACCCTCAACGGAACACAGAAATAGGCAGTATCACCCTCACGATACAAACAGACAAGCAAGGACCGTTCTCAGACACCTTGCACGGCACGCGAATCTATAGAAATGCGCCTTAGGCATCCGATTGGAAACTGAGCAATGTTTTGGTTATCGTACGGAGATGATCACGACATAAAATGCCCTAAATTGGCTGAGGAATAACCATGAGTGAATTCATTCTGACGACTGTAAAGCAGGAAGTGACTCAAGCATGCACTGAGGCTCTAGACGAACTGGATCAAAGGGAACTGGAACTGGACGAAACGATCTCTGAACTTGTAATACGCAAAGCTGATCTGACTCGAAAGCGGGAAGTCTTTACCTCACTTATGGCGAAAAGACAACTTGGCCATCAACGGCCCAGGCTGCCGAGTCTTTCGCCGCAAGTCAATCCGTCCCCACCGAAAAATCGACCGGCAACTTCTGAGGCTGAGCGAACCAATCAACTCGCAAATACGCCAGAATCACATACCAAAGTCCCCATTCATACCTACCGACTGCTAGATACTTCGCCCCCCAAACGTACACCGGTGAATCGAGCAGAAGAACGTTATAGAGCAATTTTGGGAGCAATCGCTGAGCAGGTGGCAGATGATACAGAACCGCCCGCAGGGACCAATCGACCGTCACAGGCTTTCGACTCATTGCCGGGCTTTGAACAGCAGAGCAAGTTCCCAGGATTCTCCAAAGCGCGAGGGGATACCTATCTGGCATACCGGCTGAGCTCTGGCAATCGGGGTGATTTCGAGAAAGTGCGCCGGTATAATGAATACTTTACTCGACACCCTTTTCTCGCCCGTGACTCTCATTGTCAGCCTGTCATTTATGTCCTTGACGTCGAGTGGTTTTTAGAGACTTTTTTCGACGAAATCCGACATATTGAAAGTTGTGTGAGATACCAAGCAGCGAACTGGAAAAACTTGCAGGCGAAGATTGTCATGAATGAGTCCTACCGGGTGCTGATCCAGCTTATTGACGAGGCCATCGATACCTATAGCCCAGCGCTCCAGGTATCTCCGCCTTTACCGGAAGACCATGCAGGCGCGCCGAACCGTGTCCGTGTGCGTACGGCCAAAGGGACCGAGCAGGAAGTTGACATCAGCCGGCTCACCCGAAAAGACGACCGACTTTTCCTGGATCGAACCGAAGTTGCTTTTGCCGGGTACCTGAAGCAGGATATTAACGTGATCTTTCCGGTGGCCACTTTTGACGTGATGAACCCCCATATTTTGAAACTCATGCGCCAGGAACTGACGCAACACCAATATGTGCGAGCGGTTGAGTATTGGCGCGCCTGTGAGATTCGCATCCAGGAATTGGGAAAGCACTACGAAAGCGGGTTACTGGGGCAACTGCGGACGTGGCTGACTTAGCGCCCACTGCACCCATGGTTTCATGACGCTATGCGCCGATTTGCGGGCTCGCGAGGTCGTCTTTCTCTGCAACGATCTCCGTGCCGATACCCTCCGCTGTGAAAACCTCCAACAGAATCGCATGGCTGATCCGACCATCGATGATATGCGTTTTGCTGACTCCGCCCTTGAGTGCAGTGACGCACGCTTCGACCTTCGGTAGCATGCCGGTGCTGATCACGCCGGAATCAATCAGCAATTCAATCTGATCACTCTTGATCGTTGACATCAGCGTAGACGGATCGTGTAGATTCCGCAAGATGCCTTGTTGATCAGTTAACAGGATGAGTTTCTCGGCTTTGAGGGCTGCGGCAATTTCGCCAGCCATCGTATCCGCGTTGATGTTGTAAGTATAACCATCTTCCCCAACGCCATTTGGGGCGATCACCGGGATATAACCCTCTCGATCGAGCGTGATAATCACTTCAGGGTTAACCTCGACAATGTCACCGACGAAACCGAGATCAACGACCGCCGGCTCGCCTTGATCATCGATGATGTGGGCAAAATGCTTCTGAGCGCGAATCAGGTTGGCATCCTTCCCACAAAGTCCGACCGCCTTTCCACCGTGCTGGTTGATCAGCGAGACAATCCCCTTGTTGATTCGACCGGCCAGGACCATTTCAGCGATTTCAACCGTCTCCTTATCGGTCACGCGCAGCCCTTGCACGAACTCCGCTTTTTTTCCGATTCGTCCCATCCATTCACTAATGGAGTCGCCGCCCCCATGCACAACAACGGGGTGCATCCCCACATATTTCATCAAAACGATGTCTTGCATCACGCTGTGCTTAAGAGATTCCTCCGTCATTGCAGCGCCACCGTATTTAATCACGACCGTCTTCCCCGAAAAGCGACGGATATACGGCAGCGCTTCAATGAGAATGTCCGCTTTTTTGACGAGTTCATCCATATTAATACCTCATTTTTCATGCTTGGAGTGTGAATCACATGAAATCTAACAATTGTGTTATGTCTCTAAAAGTGTTACAATGTAAGAAAATAGAGCATTTCTAAACCAGTGGATTTTCATGTATCGAAGCCCAAATCCCTGTCATTTAGAATGGAGGCAACATCTTGGCTAGTCATTCAAGTCGGAAGAGAACAAAGCGGAAAATTCCAAGAAAAAGTCAGCGACAGCTTACAAAACCCAAACAAGACCAAGCGTACCAAAGTCGCGGCATGTATTCTTCTGCAATTATCGAAGGATTCCGATTGTTTGAAAATCTGGAGCTAAATAATCTTGCAAAGGTTAATCTCTTCTTTGGTCCTAATAACTCTGGAAAGACCAGCATCCTCGAAGCGATCTATACCCATGCCTGCGGACTTAACTTTGTTCCCTTCTATGGTCAAGTTGTGCCAAAACGTCAAGGGGGTAGGC